>NZ_SMLD01000018.1:0-86815 GCF_004352805.1 Nonomuraea mesophila | reverse complement strand
GGTCTCGGGGACGGCGGCCGGCCGGTCACCACGTCGAAGGGCCGCCCGCCCGCCCCCTCCGCGTAGCGCCCGTCGCCGCTCAGCGCCACACTCCCCGACGGCAGCCGGTAGAAGGCGACCTGCCGCCCGCCCGGCACGTCCCAGACGGTGACCGTGCCGGAGTCCCACCTGACCAGCTCGTCGCCGCGCAGCAGGTAGCGGGCCCGCAGGTCGGCGGCCGGGTCGGTGAACACGCCCAGCTCCGGCTGGACGAGTGAGGACTGCAGCGCGGCCCGCGCCTCGAAGACGGGCGACAACCGCCAGGCGGCCACGCTGAGCCGCATCGCCGTACGCGGGTCGGTCGACCGCATCGCCTCGGCCCTGGCGGCCACGGCCCGCGCGTCGGAGTCGAGGAGGCGGCCGCGCAGGTCGTTCTGGCCGTGCACGGACACGACGGACATCGTCACGGCCACGGCCAGCAGCGCCCCCAGGGTGGCCATGGACGGGGTGAGGAGTTTCCTGCGCTGTTTGGACAGGGCCACGCTGTCGTTGATGAAGTCGCGTTCGAGCTGGTTGAGCCGCAGATGGCGGCGTTTGGTCGCGGCCCAGCCGAGCGCCGTGTCGAGGGCCTCGCCGCGCAGCAGCCGGCTCCTGCCCCGGCGGTGCTCCGACCACTGCCTGGCGGCCACCCGGATCTGGCGGTGCACGTGCATGGTCTCGCGTTCGTCCGCGGCCCAGCCGCGCAGGCGGGGCCAGGCGCGGTAGAGCGCGGCGCTGGCGGGCGCCACCCGGTCGTCACTGAGGGCCACGAGCTTGCCCATGGACGTCTCGACCGGCGCCACCCGCACGCTGCGGCGTACCAGCAGGCCGGCGTCCATGAGCGGGCCGAGCACGTCGCCCTCGTCGTGCGGGTTGTCGCCGTCGAGCAGGCGCAGCAGCAGCCCGGGGACCTCCTCCTGCTGGCGGGGTGTGAGCGCCTGGTAGACGTCCTCGGCGACCTCGCCGAGCGAGCGCGGGCGCGCGTGCCCCTGCGGAGGCCGCAGCGCGTCTCCGGCCGCGATCAGCAGCTCGGCCGCGTCCGGCCGGTCGGCCGGATCCTTGGCCAGGGCGCGCCCGACCAGCCCGCGCAGGGGCTCGGGCAGGTCGCTCAGGTCGGGGTCGCAGGTGAGCAGCCGGTGCATGATGCCGCCCAGGCTGTCGCCGCGGAACGGGTCGCGGCCGGTGGCCGCGAACGCCACCACCGCGCCCCACGCGAACACGTCGGCGGGCGCCCCCGCCTCCTGCCCGGTCAGGACCTCGGGTGCGAGGTACGTGTACGTCTCGCCCACCGGGCGACAGGCGGGCAGGCCGAGCTCGATCACCTTGAGACCGCCCGCGGCCAGCAGCACGCTTTCCGGGTCGATCCCCTGGTGGGTCAGCTTCTCCTCGTGCAGCGCGTCGAGCGCGGCCCCCAGCGAACCGGCCAGCGCGAGCAGCTCGTCGCCGGTGTACGGACCGTGCAGGGCGACGGCCTGCCGCAGGTCGGGCCCGTCGACGAACTCGCTCACCACGTAGGGGACGCCGCCGTCGACCCCGGCGTCGACCACCTCGGCCAGGTGACGGCAGGTCACCCGCCCGAATCTGCGTCCGGCCTCGCCACGCGACTCGGGCTCCGCCTCGCCGCGCGGAACCGTGACGGCGAACCGCTGCCCGTCGTCGTCGTAGGCGTCGTAGGTGACGCCGCTTCCGCCCGCGCCGAGCCTGGCGGCCAGCCAGTAGCCGCCAAGCTTCTCGGGGTCACCTGGCACCAAGCGCATCGTCACTGAGGCTTAGATGCACGACACCGTCCAATGGTTGTCCGAAATGACGCGACAGGTCCCCCGCGCGCCTCGGGGGACCCATGCGTCATGATCATTATGTCAGGCCTTCGCGCCGCGCCAGCCACCCGGGGCGGAGCATCGCCATGATCACGCAGTCGTGCCATGCGCCGTCCCAAAGCAAGGAGTCACGTTTCACGCCCTCCTCCATGAAGCCGATCTTCTTGTAGACGTGTCGTGCCCGGTCGTTGAAAGCGTAGACCTCCAGCTCGATCCGGTGCAGCGGGGTCGTGCCGAAGGCGTGTGCGAGGACCAGTTCGATGGCCTCCGTGCCGTAGCCCCTGCCGAACACCCGGGAGCCGATCAGCGCGATGCGCAGGTTGCACGACAGGTTGGCCGGGTCGAGCGCGTTGAGGACGACCTCGCCCGCGTAACCGTCGCCGGTCATGATCGCCAGGTCGAGCCGGTCGGCGTGCTGTGCCCGGCTCGCGCACCACCGGCGGGCGCCCTCGAAGTCGAACTCGCCCTGCGAGCCCGTCAGCCGCCGCACCTCCGGATCGCGTACCAGCTCGTAAAGACCTTCCGCGTGCTCAGGGCCGACCGGGCGCAGCGTCACGCGCGAGCCCTCCAGCACGGGTTTGTCAGCGAACATCGTCCCGGCCGTCAGTCGTGGTCACAGGTGGACGCACCCAGCTCCCGCACCACGGCGTCGCGCACCTGCTCGGGAGCGAGTTCGCTCACGTCGCACACGGTGTCGGCCACCTCACGGAAATAGCCACCGCGGCGGGCCCGCATGACCGCGGGGTCGAAGTCGGGACGGTGATCACTCGAGCGCATCCGCTCGGTCAGCACCTTGTCGGGGGCGTCGACCCAGACCACGAACGCGGCCCGCATCGCCGCCCGGACCTCGGGGTCCTCGACCGTGCTCGCCGCCGCCGCGATCACCTTGGGGGCACCGGCAAGTTCGAGCAGCACGTGCTCGGCCTCGTAGAGGTGCAGCGTGGCAGCGCCCTCGCGGGCGGCGATCTGCGCGGCCGTGCCGCCGTACCTGGCCTTGAGGAACGGGTCGCTGTCGCTGAACTCCAGCCCCAGCGCCTCGGCGATCAGACGGCCCGCCGTCGTCTTGCCCGATCCCATGAGCCCGATCACCACGACTGGTTTGTTTTTCGACATGTGGATAGAGGTCCTTCGTGTCAAGGAGGTAAATCAGATGACCATCGCCGGAAGCATCATCCTCATCATGCTCGGTGCGATCCTCACCTGGGCCGTCGAGTTCGACCTCGCCGGCCTCGACATCAACGTAGTGGGTCTGGTCCTCATGCTCGGCGGCCTGGTCGGACTCGGGTTCGGCATCTACCGGATCAGCGTCACCCGCCGGGCGGTCGGCCCCATCGACGAGCCGGTCCACCGCCACGAGATCTACGAGGAGCCCGAGCCCAGACGGACCACCGTGTACGAGGAACGACGTCACTACGACGAACCACCGCTGTAGGAGGTGAAGCGAAATGCCAGCAGTCGAGGAACTGCCGTCCACCATCAGGCGCTCGCCGAAGAAGGCACAGAACACGTGGATCAAGGCGCACGACTCTGCGGTGCAGGAGTACGGCGAAGGGCGACGCGCCCATATGACGGCGTTCGCGGCGCTGAAGCACTCCTTCGAGAAGGTCGGCGACCACTGGGAGCCGAAGTCGAAGAAGGGTCCTTCCGACAAGGGCGCCAAGGACCGGTCCGGCAGGACCGCCGAGGGCGTCGACGCCAACGCCAGCAAGGAACACCTGCAGAGCGTGGCCGCCAAGCTGGGCGTGCGCGGCCGGTCGAGGATGACCAAGCAGGAGCTGGTGACGGCGATCAAGAAGGCCAACAGGAAGGCCACGTCGAAGGCACGCTGACCAGCGCGCCTACCGGAGGCGGCCGGCTCGTCAGGAGGCCGGCGGGAGAGCGAAGCGGCACGGCGCCGCCCCTCGCCCGCCGGCCTTCCTCATGCCCCCGGGCGCGTCAGCCGGGTCAGAGCAGGCGCTTGACGGCCGCCACGATCGCGTGTCGGTCGATGCCGGCGTCGGCGAGTTGCTCCTCCGGCTTCGCGGACCCTGGCAGCTCCGTCACCGCCAGCTTCACCACGCGCGGCCCGAGTGCGCTCACGGCGTCCAGCACCGCGTCACCGAGCCCGCCTTCGAGCCGGTGGTCCTCCACCGTGATGAGGTTGCCCGTGGTGGTGGCCGCCTCCGCCAGCGCCGCCGAGTCGACGGGCTTGACCGAGTAGAGGTCGATCACTCCCACGGGGACCCCGGCCGCCTCCAGCTCGCCGGCCGCCGCCAGCGCCTCGTGCACGGTCACCCCCGCGGCCACGATCGTGGCCCGGTCGCCGCTCGACTGCCGCAGCACCCGTGACCCGCCGACGGGGAACCGTTCGCCCGGCGGGTAGATCACCGGTGTGTTCCCGCGCGTGGTCCGCAGGTACGACACGCCTTCGACGTCGGCCATCTCGGCGATCAGCGCGGCGGTCTGGTTGGCGTCGCACGGGTAGAGCACGGTGCTGCCGTACAGGGCCCGCATCATGGCCAGGTCCTCCAGCCCCATCTGCGACGGGCCGTCCTCGCCGATCGACACCCCGGCGTGGGACCCGACCAGCCGGATCGAGGCCCGGCTGACGCCGGCCATCCTGATGAAGTCGTGGGCCCTGGTGAGGAACGCCGCGAACGTGGCGGCGTACGGTGTCCACCCGCGGATCTGCATCCCGACGGCGGCGGCGACCTGCTGCTGCTCGGCGATGTACATCTCGAAGAAGCGCTCGGGGAATCGCTGCGCGAACGCCTCGGTCTTGGTCGAGTCGGCCACCTCGCCGTCCAGCGCCACCACGTCGCCGCGGGCCGCGCCGAGCGCCGCCAGCGCCTCCCCGTACGCCGTCCGCGTCGCGACCTGCTCGCCCACCTCGTACGAGGGCAGTTCCAGCGGTCCTGAGCCGAACCGGTAGGGCTCGGCGGCCTCCTCGGGTTCGCGTACGGTGACGCGCACGTCCCGTGGCCCGCCCAGCTCGTCGACGGCCTTGCCGGAGTCCTTGATGGGCTTGCCGTGGGCGCCTTCGCGGTTCTCGACCTCCAGCACGCCCTCGCCCTTGCGGGTCTTGGCCAGGATGACGGTGGGGCGCCTGCGGGTCTTGCAGGCGTCCTGCAGCGCGTAGTCGATCTCCCCGGGGTCGTGCCCGTCGATCTCGATCGTGTGCCAGCCGAACGCGGCGAAGCGGCGGGCGTACGCGCCCGTGTCCCATCCGTGCCGGGTGGGCCCGCGCTGCCCGAGCCTGTTGACGTCCACGATCGCGGTCAGGCCGGCCAGGCCCTCGCTGCCCGCGTGCTCGGCCGCCTCCCAGATGGAACCTTCGGCCAGTTCGCTGTCGCCGCAGAGCACCCACACCCGGTACGGCATCCGTTCCAGCCGCCCGGCCATCGCCACCCCGACCCCCACCGGCAGCCCCTGCCCGAGCGAGCCGGTGGCGACGTCGACCCAGGGCAGCCGCGGTGTCGGGTGCCCTTCCAGCCGGCTGCCGCGCTTCCTGAAGGTCAGGAGCTCCTCGTCGTCGATCACACCGGCCGCCTTGTACAGCGAGTACAGCAGGGGAGAGGCGTGCCCCTTGGAAAGGATCACATGGTCGTTGGCCGGGTTGTCCGGCCGGTGGAAGTCGTAGCGCAGGTGCCGGGCGAACAGCACGGCCATCAGGTCGGCCGCGGACATGGACGACGTGGGGTGGCCGGAGCCGGCAGCGGCGGCGGCGCGGACGGAGTCGACGCGCAGCTGTGTGGCCAGCTCGGCGAGGTACTGAAGATCGGGTTCGGGCATCATGACCTCCTGGAGAGTTCCGGCCCGGCCGCCCCTCTCCGCCCGCCTGACGCGGGAGGCCGGGTGGGCGCCGGGCGCCGTCGAGGGTGGTCAGCGCCGCAGGCGCCGGCCGAGTGCTGCGAGGGCGGCGGCGGCCGTGCCCGCGCCCAGCGTGAGCAGGACCGGGCGGCGGTGCCGGGAGAGCCAGACCTGCGGGCTGTGCGCGTGTGAGCGCTGGTCGAAGGTGCCGTGGGCGCCGTAGTCCGTCGTCTCGTCGGCCGGGTCCCAGAGGTTGGACACGCCGCTGGGGGACTTCTCGTCGGTCTGCTGCGAGCTCACTCCCGTCCGCGCGAGGTAGCGGTCCACCAGGGCGGGGGCCACGCGCTGGGCCATGAGGGTGGCCACGGTGCTCGTCCCGACCCAGTACTCCTTGCGCTCGGGGTGCTCGGCGGCGTACACGATCGCCCGCGCCGCGACCTCGGGCTGGTAGATCGGGGGGACGGGCTGGGGGTGGCGGCGGAGCTTGGACAGCACCCACTCGAACTGCGGGGTGTTGACGGCGGGCAGCTGGACGAGCGTGATCTGTACGCCGCTGCCGTCCGCCAGCAGCTCCGTGCGGACCGACTCCGTGAATCCCTTGATCGCGTGTTTCGCGCCGCAGTAGGCGGACTGCAGGGGAATGCCGCGGTAGGACAGTGCCGAGCCGGTCTGGACGATGGCGCCGGCGCCGCGCGGCCGCATCAGGTCGAGGGCGACCTTGGTGCCCCAGACGTAGCCCAGGTAGGTGACGGCGGTGGTGCGGGTGAACTCCTCCGGGCTGATGTCCTGAAATTTCGCGAACACGGAGGAGAAAGCGGTGTTGATCCACACCGAGATCGGCCCCATCTCCGCCTCGATCCGCTCAGCGGCCTTGCGCACCTGGTCGTAGTCGGCCACGTCCGCCTCATAGACCTGCCCGCTGCCTCCCTCGACGCCCACGTCGACCGCGGCCGCGCCCAGCCCGGTCGTTCCCCTGGCGATCAGGGCCACCCTGGCCCCCTGCCGTCCAAGCTCGCGGACGACCGCGCGCCCGACTCCGCCGCTCGCGCCCGTCACCACCACCACGCGCCCGTTCAGTGGCCCCATGTCGAGATCAGCCCGCCTCTCCGTCGCTGCGCTGCTTCTGGCGGCGTACGGCCAGCGTGATGTCGATCACCGTGAGCACCGCCAGTACGGCGGCGATGCCCGTCATGACAGGGGCGCCCCCGATGAGTCCCAGCACCGCGATCGCGAACAGGAACACCAGCAGGAACGAGCCCACCCTGATGTGCACCACGTCACGTGGGGTGGCGGGCACCATCGCATGACCCCTGCGTGACTTCTCCTCGTGCCACTCTCCGTGTTCAGACATGCCGCTCACCTGCCCGTGCCGTTTGCGGCGTAACGTCATGGGTAGCCGTGCCCGGTGCCCGAGCCAGACCCGAACGTGCGCCGGCGACCCCCTGCCGGCGGTCCCGACCTGCGGCCCAGCGACCAGAACGAGCCGGGCATCGTACGACGGCGGTGCGGCAGGGGCTTCACCTACGTCGGCCCGGACGGGCGGCGGGTGCGCGACCCCGCCACGGTGGAGCGGATCAAGGGGCTGGCGATCCCGCCGGCCTGGAGCGACGTGTGGATCTGCGCCTCGGCCGACGGGCATCTCCAGGCGGTGGGTACGGACGCCGCCGGGCGCAGGCAGTACCGCTACCACGACGTGTGGCGCGAGCAGCAGGACCGGGAGAAGTTCGACCGGGTGCTGGAGGTGGCCGAGCGGCTGCCCGCGTTCAGGAAGGCGGTGGACGACCAGCTCAGGGGACGCGGCCTGACCCGGCGGCGGGTGCTGGCCGCCGCGGCCCGCCTGCTCGACATCGGCTTCTTCCGCATCGGCGGCGAGAGCTACGACACCTACGGGCTGGCCACGCTGAGGATGGAGCACGTGACCTGCTCGCGCGGCGTCGTCGTCTGCTCCTACCCGGCCAAGGGCGACATCGACCGGGAGGTCGAGCTGGCCGACCCTGGGGTGTGCAAGGTGCTCAGGTCGCTCAAGGCGCTGGGCGAGGAGGGCGAGCTGCTGCGTTACCGGCGCCCGGGCGGCTGGAGCGACATCAGGAGCGAGGACATCAACGACTACCTCCGGGAGACCATCGGGTACGAGGTCACGGCCAAGGACTTCCGCACCTGGCACGCCACGGTGCTCGCCGCCGTGGGGCTCGCGGTGTCCGGGCCCGCCGGCTCGGAGGGGCGTACGAAGAAGCAGAGGGCGATCGTGCGCGTGATGCGCGAGGTCGCCCAGTACCTGGGCAACACCCCGACCGTCGCGCGGGCCTCGTACGTGGATCCGCGGGTGGTGGAGGCGTACGAACGGGACAGGACCATCGCGGCGGTGCTGACCGAGCTCGGGGCGGACGCCGACTTCGGTCAGCTCGCCACGGCGGGTCGGGTGGAACAGGCGGTAATAGACCTTATTCGTGCCGTTTGACTGGTTTATACCCGGGCATGCGGCCACAGGAGAAGGAGGCTAGCGATGGAAGCTCCGCAGTACGTCGCGGCCCGCGTCCAGCAGGCGCTGGCCGAGGACGGGCGCACCAACGAGCTGGGCATCCGCGTCGACATCAGGGGCGACCAGCTGTTCCTGCGCGGTCAGGTGAGCGAGGTCGAGCAGCGTACGCGGCTCGGCGAGGTGGCGCACGAGACCGCGCCGGAGCTTCGCCTGCACAACGAGATCAACGTCGTGGACCCCACCGAGCCAGGGGAGGATGAGCATCTTGACTGACCTGCGCATCGCCGCAGTGGGCGACATTCACCTGGGCGAGGACGGCAGGGGGCACTACCGGCGCAGACTGCAGGGCATCGAGGAACGCGCCGACGTGTTCATGCTCGCGGGCGACCTCACCAGGCACGGCACGCTGGAGGAGGGCAAGGTCGTGGCCGACGAGCTGCGCGACCTGCCGATCCCCGCCGTGGCGGTGCTCGGCAACCACGACTACCACTCCGACCTGGAGCACGAGATCGCGGAGGAGCTCCGCGACGCCGGGGTGATCGTGCTCGACGACGACGGCGTCGTGCTCCAGTGCGGTGACACGAAGCTGGGGGTCGTCGGCGGGAAGGGCTTCGGCGGCGGGTTCGCCGGCAAATGCGCCAGCGAGTTCGGCGAGCGCGAGATCAAGAACTTCGTCGCCCACACCCGTTCCATCGCCGAGGCGTGGAAACTCGCGCTGAAGGAGATCGTGGCCGACGAGCGCGTGGTGTTGTCGCACTACTCGCCCGTCAAGGAGACGCTCGAGGGCGAACCGGCGGAGATCTATCCGTTCCTCGGCAGCTATCTCCTGGCGGAGGCCGTCGACACGGCGGGCGCGGACCTGATCCTCCACGGGCACGCACACAAAGGCAGCCCGAAGGGCATGACGCCGGGCGGCATCCGGGTGCGCAACGTCGCCCTGCCCGTTCTCGGGCGGGCGTACGGCGTTTACTGCCTCGAATGTGAAAACGGATCCTGAGATACGTCGAAGGCCACCGCCCGTCCCTGGGCGGTGGCCTCTGTCGTGGCCAGCTATTTCGTTATTCCGGCAAGTCGGGAGGACCGCTGGACCGTTCTCGGGGAGCGGCCCAGCGGTCGGGTCGAGCGGGGAGCCATCAGGGTGGCGCCCCTAGACATTGAAGATGCTGACCCCGCCGGGCCCGACCAGGAAACCGAGCACGATGAGCACGATTCCCCAGAGAAGGTCGCGCCGGGCCAGGATCACGTAGATCCCGGCGATGACGAGAATTACCGCGATGATCCAGAGCAAAGTAGCCATGACTCCGCCTCTGCCCTGAGGGATGACCGCTTAACATCTTTTTCCGCTCGGAAACGAACAGGGAAAACATATGGCTTTCCGTTGTCGCCGCCAGACATCCGGGCACTCAGGACGTCGACTTCATCAGCTTCGCGTAGGCCAGCTGCAGCCAGTCGGAGATCGCCACCGCGGTCATCGTGGCCCCCACGAGCCGGGTGACTTTGGGCGACAGCACCAGCCCGGCGGCGTACGCGGTGGCCACCCACTGCGACAGGCAGAACGGGCAGGCGAGCAGCTCGCCCATCGGGCCGCGGGGCTTCTCCTGCACCTCGGCGGGCCCGCCGCCGCCCTTGTACCGGGTGAACGGCGCCCGGAGCGGGCTGGTGACGGGGTCCTTCGCCAGGCGCCGCGACACCTTGTGCGTGCAGGCGGCCATGAGCAGCACGTCCATCGCCGCCACCCGCTCGGGAGCCCGCCGCCCAGCCAGGGCCGCCACGGTGGCCGCCACCGCCACCGTGCCGCCGTACGCGCCGAGGATGCCGAGGTACCCGCCGAGCGGCCGGTCGTGGTCGCCGCCATAGGCCTGTTCGGTCTTCTCCAGGATTTCGGTCATAGCTCCTGGCGCTACCCGCAGGTCCAGGCCCTACTCGCAGCGGGCCTTATAGCACAACGCCTATCGGCCGATCGTGTGGGTAGCCCGGAACCATGAGCAGCCACGGTCACGCGGTCACTGACGCGATCCTCGACACGCTCAAGCGCGCCAGCTCCGGGCTGAAGGACGCCGGGGTGAAGTTCGCGCTGGCCGGGGGGTGCGCGGCCTACGCGAGAGGCGCCGCGCCGTCGCTGCACGACGTGGACTTCGTGGTCACCGAGCACGACGTGCCCGCCGCCCTGGAGACGCTGCGCGGGCTGGGCTTCCAGACGGCCAAACCTCCCGAGGACTGGCTGGTCAAGGCGTACGACGAAGGCCGCCTGGTCGACCTGATCTTCCGGGTGTCGGACCTGGCGATCACCGACGAACTGCTCGACAGGGCCGAGCCGCTGAAGGCGTCGGCCGTGATCGTCCCCGTGCTGGAGGCGACCGACCTGGTGATCACGTGGCTGCTGCCGCTGTCGGAGCACGCCTGCGATTACGGCGCGCTGCTGTCACAGGTGCGGGCGCTGCGCGAGCAGGTCGACTGGCCGCGGGTGGCGGCCGTGGTGGAGGACTCGCCGTACGCGACGACGTTCCTCACCCTGCTGGAGCGGCTGGGCGTGCTGGAAGGACCGGTCGTGCCGTCGGGCGACCCCAAGTGGCCGTGACAGAGCCCACGATGGGGCCCCGATGGGGCCTCCGGTGGGGCCCCCGGTGCTCAGCCGCGCCGGGTGGCGGCGGTGACCCGCTTGAGGATGCGGTCCCACTCCGTGCCGAACGGGTTGTCCTGTACGAGGTAGGTCCACGTGGCCGTGGGCCTGCGCAGGTCCGGCTCGGGCGCCTCGAACGACTCCAGCGAGCGCCGCTCCACCTCGGCCAGCAGCGATTTGTACTCCGCCACGGCCTCCCTCTGGAACTCGTCGACCGGGCTCATCCGGCCCAGCGCGCGCAGGTGGATGCCCTCGCGCAGGTCGGTCAGGAACGCCAGGTGCTCGGTCCAGCAGCGGTCGATCGCGTGCAGGACGATCTGGCGGGCGGTGCCGTCACGGGTGTCCTCGGGCAGCGACTCCCAGCGCTCCTGGTCGGCCTTGGCCAGCGCCTTGGAGGCGGCGTCGCCGTGCAGGACCTTGTCACGCCACTCCAGGATGAGCTCGCGCTGGTGCTCCAGCAGGCGCGTGTAGCGCCACGTGTTGCGGTGGATCTCCAGGTTGACGCCCTCGGCGACGCGCTGGGCGTGACCGACGAGGTAGGCCCCGCGCCGGTGGCGGACGAGGCCGTCGGGGTCGGCCGCCGGCGGCCGCTCGTCGGGGATGAACTGGGTGATCAGGTCGTCCTGCATGCTGACGAAGAAGACCGAGCCGCCCGGGTCGCCCTGGCGGCCGGCCCGGCCGCGCAACTGGTCGTCGAGCCGGCTGCTGGCGTGCCGGCCTGATCCGATCACGTAGAGGCCGCCCAGCTCGGACACGCCCTCGCCCAGGCGGATGTCGGTGCCGCGGCCGGCCATCTGCGTGGAGACCGTGATGGCGTCGCGCTCGCCCGCCCTGGCGATGATCGCCGCCTCTTCGGCGTCGTTCTTGGCGTTGAGCACCACCGGCTCCAGCCCGCGGCGCTGGAGGAGCTTGGCGAGGTTCTCCGACTCGGCCACGTCGAGCGTGCCGATGAGGATGGGCCGGCCGGTGGCGTGCACCTCCTGGATCTCCTCGACCAGGGCGGCGTCCTTGTCGGGCACGGTCGGGTAGATGCGGTCGGGCTCGTCGACCCGGACACACGGCCGGTTGGGCGGGATCACTGCCACCTTGAGGTCGTAGAACTCGCCGAGCTGCTCGCTGACGGCCACGGCGGTGCCCGTCATGCCGCAGATCTGCGGGTAGCGGCGGATCAGGCCCTGCACGGTGATCGAGTCGAGGATCTCGCCCTTCTCGCTCGGCGGCAGCGCCTCCTTGGCCTCCACGGCCGCCTGCAGGCCGTCGGGCCAGCGCTGGAGCAGCGCGACCCGGCCGCGCGAGGGGTTGATGAGCTGCACCTTGCCGTCGCGCACGATGTAGTCGACGTCGCGGGCGAGCAGGGCGTGCGCGTGCAGGGCGAGGTTGAGCTCGATGAGCGTGCCCGGCTCGTGCTCGTCGTAGAGCTCGACGCCCAGAAGGTTTTCCACGCTGTCGGCGCCTTTGGGCGTCAGATAGACGTTGCGCGCCTGCTCGTCGATCTCGTAGTGGTAGCCGCGTACGAGCTGCCTGACCAGCGCCGCCATCTCGGGCACCGCGTTGCCGGGGTCGGCCGCCCCGGCCATGACCAGCGGCACCCGGGCCTCGTCGACGAGCACGGAGTCGGCCTCGTCGACCAGCGCCACCTCGGGCGCGGGCACGATCAGCTCGGCGGCGTCGGTGCGCAGCCGGTCGCGCAGCACGTCGAACCCGATCTCGCTGACCGGGCCGTAGGTGACGTCTTTCGCGTACGCCTCCCGCCGCTCCTCCGGCGTGGAGTTCTGGCCGATCCAGCCGACGCTGACGCCGAGCGAGGCGTAGAACGGCCCCATCCACTCGGCGTCGCGCCGGGCTAGGTAGTCGTTGACGGAGATCACGTGGACGCGCTTACCCTGCAGCGCGTAGCCGGCGGCGGCCATGGCGCCGGAGAGCGTCTTGCCCTCACCGGTCGCCATCTCCGCGACCTTGCCGTCGAGCAGGGCCAGCGTGCCCAGCAACTGCACGTCGTACGGGCGCAGCCCCAGCGTGCGGTCCGCGGCCTCGCGCACGATGGCGCAGAACCCGGCCAGATCGTCCATCTCCGGTCTGGGCAGCTCGTCGAGCTGGCCGAGCTTGGCGGCCCGCGCTTCGGCGGCCTTGACGATCTTCTGGTAGGGGGCCAGAGGAACTCCGCCCGGGCGGTCCAGCAGGTTCCTCAGCATTCCCGTTATTGACGCCACAGTTCCTCCAACGCACGCTTCGCCGAGACCGTTCCCTCGGCCAAGGGGTGGGAGCGGAGCGACGATACGGCAAGCGCCGCCGTACCGGACCTTAACTCATCCGGCGGCCTTCACCGTCACAACGCTCCCGCCCGGGTCACCCCGCGTCGGCCCGGACCGCGAGCACCGTCACGGCGGCCAGCAGCAGCGCGCAGCCGGTCCAGGCGAGCGGCGTCAGCCGTTCACCGAACAGGGCCACGCCGAGCAGCGCCGCGCCCACGGCTTCGCCGAGCGAGATGATGGCGACCGTGGTGGCCCGCAGCGCGGTCAGCGCCACGAAGTAGAGCCCGTACGCGAGCGCCGTCGGCACCGCGCCCAGATAGACGAGCAGGGCCAGCGACGGCCAGCTCAGCTCCGGCACCACGCCGTCGGCCAGGGCGAACGGCGCCAGGCACACCGCGGCCACGGCGAACCCGCCGATGGCCGTGGTCCGCGGGTCGCGGTCCTTGTGCCGCCGCGACATCAGCGTCACCCCGGCGTACCCGGTGGCGGAGGCCAGCGCGAAGGCGACGCCGGCGACCGAGGAGGCCGAGGTGGCCGAGGTGGCCGAGGTGCGCAGCGCGGGCTCCACCGTGAGCAGGACGAGCCCGGCCAGCGCGGCGGCCAGCGCGAGGAGCGCGCCGCGGGTGAGCCGTTCGCGCAGGAAGAGCCGGCTGCCCACGGCCGTGAGGACGGGCGCCGCGCCCATCGTCACCACGGTCGCGACGGCCACGCCCGAGTGGGCGATCGCGGCGAAGTAGGCGGTCTGGTAGACGGCCATGCCGGCTCCGACCGGCAGCACGCGCCAGTCCAGGTGGTCGGCGAGGACGAAACGGCGGACGATCAGCAACAGGAAGGCGGCGCCGAGGAGGTGACGCCACAGGGACACGCCGACGGGGCCGAGTTGCCCGGTCTGGAAGAGCAGGGAGCCCGCGGCGCCGCCGGTGCCCCAGGCGGTCGCGGCCATGGACACGTAGAAGGCGCCCCGCCGCGCGGAGACATGGGTCATGACAGATTGCTCCGGAAGGAGTGGTGGAAGAGGGCCCGGTGTGCGGGCAGCGACCACCCACGGATCTGTCAGACCCGGGAAGGCGTCGGAGAGCCGCCCGCTAGCGGGCGGGCGGGGGAGAGCAGATCTGCATGCGTCGCGGCATGCGGACCACCCTACCGCCGTACGCCGGCGGCGCTCACCCCGATGACCCGCGAGGGCTCACGGCTTGCGGGCGACCCCGCCCAGCAGCAGTTCCTCATACGGCGCGAGCGGCCCGGGGACACGCTCGTCGGGGTGCCACTCGGGAAAGTGCACGACCCCGGGCTCCACGAGCACCAGGCCGTCGAAGAACGCGGTGATGGCGGCACGGTCGCGGAAGAACCCGGTCCCCATGGTGGCCTGCACCATCACCTCCAGCGCCTTGGCCTTGGGATTGACGCCGGCCAGCATGTTGGAGGCGGCCAGGTAGCTGCCCGGGGCCAGCGCCGACATGTAGCGCCTGACCAGGGCGTGCGGGTCCTCCTTGTCGGGGAACAGGTGCAGCAGCCCGATGGCCATGATCGCGGTGGGCTGTGACAGGTCGACGAGGCCGCGCACCACGGGATGGCCGAGCACGGCGTCGACGTCGCGGGCGTCGGCGGTGACGGCGCCCGCGTTCGGGTTGGCGCCCAGCAGCGCCCGCGCGTGCGGCTCGACCATGGGGTCGATGTCGACGTAGACGACCTTGCACGAACGGTCGGCGAACTGGGCGACCTCGTGGGTGTTCTCGACCGTGGGGAGCCCGGCGCCGAGATCGATGATCTGCCTGATGCCCGCCTCGCGGACCAGGAAGTCGACCGCCCTGCCGATGAAGGCGCGGTTGCACCAGACGAGGTCGACGACCTCGGGCACCGTGTCCTTCAGCTTGCGGGCCACCGACCGGTCGGCGGCGAAGTTCTCCATGCCGCCGAGCAGCGCGTCGTGCACGCGCGCCACACTCGGCTGCGCCGGATCCACTCCGGGTGGAGCCCACTCCGGCTCGTCGGTGACGCTCATGCGGCCCCCTCTCCGTGACGCGGATCGTATCCGCACCTGGAGCCCCGGTGCCCCGCGTGCCGGCCGGTTGTCAGGACAGTCAGCGCGAGTTGTCGGACATCTCACGCTGCGCGTGCCGGGGTACGTGAGCAGGCGCGCGACCCGACAACATGACCTTCAGCCGAGGCGCGAGCGGCCGTTCGACGAACCGGTACACCAGGTACGCGGCGCCGAGCATGACCGCGATCAGCCCGGCCAGGAGCACGTACTTGTCGACCGCGTCGCCCACGCGGGAGAAGATCACGAACCCGACGTGCGCGTGCAGCAGGTAGAGCGGGTACGTCAGCGCGCCGGCCGTCACCAGCCACGGCCTGGCCAGGAACCGGGTGGCGCGCAGCGCGATGAGCGTCATGACGAGGAAGATCAGCACGACCACGGCGATGATCACGCCGTGCGAGTACTCCACGGAGTACCGTTCGCCGACGGCGTCGGCGTACCCGACGGCCCGGTAGACGGCGTTGCCCAGGCAGATCGGCACCAGCAGGGCGATCTGCACGCTCAGCCCGAACCGGTAGAGCATGAACAGCGCCATGCCCGCGATGAAGTAGTGGGAGAACTCCGACTGCACGACCAGGTCGGCGATGCCGGGCAGCAGCCCCGCCTGGACCAGCACCGTCAACCCCAGCCAGGCCCAGAGCGCCACCATGACCCGGGTGCGCGTCATGCCGATGAAGGTGAAGGCCAGGATGAGGAAGTAGAACCGCATCTCGGCCCAGAGTGTCCAATAGACCACGTCCACGTTCGCGATGTTCGGCACCGACTGGAACATCGTCAGGTTCGCCAGCACCTGCGGCAGGCTCACCTCGAACACGCCCTGTCCCAGCGTCACCGTGACCACGCTGGTGACGGCGATGCCCACCCAGTACGCGGGGTAGAGCCGCACGACGCGCGAGACGACGAACGCGCGCGGGGTCCTGCCCCACGCGCTCATCAGCACCACGAAGCCGCTGATCAGGAAGAACAGGTCCACGCCCAGGTAGCCGTACTTGGACCAGGCGCTCTCGGCGGCGAAGACGACCGGGCTGTGGTCGCCGGCCCAGCCGGAGAACGTGTAGTGGAACAGCACGACGCAGAGCGCCGCCAGTAGCCGAAGGCCGTCGATCTCGTAGAGACGGTCTGAGCTAGTTGGCATAATCTTCACCCTTCTTGTCCTAGAAGAGGGTGGCGTAGCCCGCTTGCTGACTAATAGATGATCGCTAGCTGTTAACCGCTTTGTTACCGGTTTACGGAGCTCTGTTCGGGTAGCGGACGGGGGCCCGAGCAAGACGGCAAAGAGGAGAGGACGAGTTCCCATGGAGCTCTGGGACTACCGACCTGACGTCTACGACCGCGGCAAGGGCCTGGATCTCGCGGGCTACCGCGTGCAGGCGACCGACGGGAAGATCGGGACCGTCGACGAGGCGACGTACGAGGTCGGCGAGAGCTACATCATCGTCGACACCGGCCCCTGGATCTTCGGCAAGAAGGTCATGCTTCCGGCGCAGGTCGTCACGAGCATCGACCCTCAGGAGCGCGACGTGTTCGTCGCGCGCACCAAGGCCGAGATCAAGGACGCGCCCGAGTTCGACGAGGGCACGTTCAAGGAGCCCGAATACCGGACGCGGCTGGGTGACTACTACGGCCGCTTCCACGGGTGACTCCGTGCCGTGAGGGGAGGGCCGCGTCCGCTTCCGGGCGCGGCCCTCGCCGTACCTGACAGAAGATGGCAGGTACGGCTGGAACGCTGGAGCCATGACGACGAAGGCGAAGCTCCTGGCGGTCACTCTTGACTGCGCGGAGCCCAAGAAACTGGCCGAGTTCTACCACGAGGTAACCGGGCTGGACATCCAGTACTCCGAGGACGAGTACGCGGCCGTGGGCGACGGCACCACCAACATCTACTTCGGGCGGGTCCCCGGCCGCGAGCCGGCCGCGTGGCCCGGCGAGGGCAAGCAGTTCCACTTCGACTTCCGGGTGCCGGACGTGGAGAAGGCGGTCGGCGAGTACATCGCGCTGGGCGCGACGAGGCCCGACTTCCAGCCGGGTGTCACCGAGGAGGGCACGGGCTGGGTCGTGCTGCGGGACCCCGAGGGCCACCTGTTCTGCGTCTGCCCGGAACGTTCCTAGAGCGAGCCCGTCCAGGCGCCGGCCGGGCTCATGAATGGGCCAGATGTTCATGCTGTTCACACTGGGTCCAGGCGGATTTATCAGCCTAAAGGTGGATTCTAGAAGGTCGCTGGGCTCATAAGCTGGAGCAATGCTCCTGAAAGGACGCCTGCTCCTGCGCGGGCCGCGATGACCTGGATCGGCCTGCTGATCGCTCTGGCCGGCGCGCTGGGCTACGCGCTCGGCGCCGCACTGCAGCAGTACGAAGCCGTCGCCGAGGGCGCCTCGCTCCGGCTGGTGCGACGCCCCCGCTGGTGGATCGGCGGCATCATCGGCTTCACCGGCGCGTGCCTGCACGCGGTGGCGCTGAGCTTAGCGCCGCTGGTCGCCGTCCAGCCGATCAGCGTGGCCACCCTCGTGTTCGCGGTGCCGCTGGCGGCGTTCCTGTACGGACGCAAGCCCCACCGCGCGGAGATCCTCGGATCGATCGCCGTGGCGGTGGGCCTGCTGTGGCTCATGATGCTGGTGCCGGAGCACAACGTGCCGCCCCGGCTGGGCGACGGCGCGGCCATCGGGTTCATCGCCGTGATCGGGCTGATCACCCTGGCCACCCAGCTGATGGCCCGCCGGGTGCACGGGGCGGCCAGGGCCGCCCTGCTCTCGGTGGGCGCGGGGGCCGTGACCGCGAGCGTGTCCACGTTCGTCCGCGTGGTCGGCGGCGGCCTGGAGGGCGACCTGGGGCGGCTGGTCCACTGGTTCACCCTCGCCATCCCCCTGCTGCTGGTCTGCGCGGTCGTGCTGCTCCAGCGCTCGTACGCGGTCGGCTACTTCGGCATCGCCTACGCCGGCGTCCAGGTCGTCGACCCCATCACCTCGGTGCTCGCGGGCGCGATCCTGCTCGGTGAGCCGCTGCCCACGGCCCCGTCCACGGCGATCCCCGCCCTGCTGGCCGGCGCGCTGACCATCGGCGGCACGATCACGCTCGGCCGCCTGGCCCCCGACCACCGCCCGGCCCCGGCCGACGACGAACCGGCCCCCGTCCCGGTGCCGGCGACGTCGGACGCGAGCTGAGCCACGCGGGGCCCCACACCTTCTCGCGGTCCCGCGCGCCCTCGGGGCGTGGGGCCGCGCGGTCCGCGTTGGTCAAACGGTTGAATTGTCATGGCCTGCGGGGTTACGGTGCATCGGCGATGACCATAGTGGTCTGTCACATTGCAGCGATGTGCTCTACGAGCGGAGTGGCACGAGCATGCCGAGAAGATCGATGGGTGTCCTGATCGCGTCCGTCCTGGTGGTCACGGCGGCCGGAGCACCGGCGCCGGCCTCGGCGGAGCCCGGCTTATCCGGCACCAGGACCGTCGTCTACGTGGCCAAGGACGGCAGGGAAGGCGCCACCGGTACGAAAGCGGACCCGTTCGCGACGGTCGAGCAGGCCCGCGACGCCCTGGCGGGACGGACGAGCGCACGCCGGCCGGGCGTCGTCCACATCAGGGAAGGCGTCTATCAGACGTCCGAGACCATCGAGCTGAGCGGCCAGGAGCACTCCTACGTCACCTACGCCGCCTACCCGGGCGAACAGGTCGAGTTCGCCGGCGTCACCACCCTCGCCCCCGGCGGGTTCCGCAGGCTGAGCGACCTGCCGGACGAGGCCAAGTGGTCCTCGAAGGCGCGCGTCCCCGACGCGGTGGCCGGCCAGGTCCACGTCTACGACCTGGGCGCTGCGGGCATCCCCGCCGGGGTGATCATGAAGAACGGGTTCAACTGGAAACCCCAGCCGTTCGCCCCCGAGCTGATCACCGACGACGCGACCCAGACCTTGGCGCAGTATCCGAACGGCGCCGGCAAACTCGACAGCGCCGCCATCACGGTCAAGGAGGCGCCGAAGGGCGCCAGGGACTATTTCTCCGACAAGACCGAGGACGGCACCACCCTGCCGTACGAGGACATGCTCAAGCTGCCGGGGCCGGTCTACACCGCCGTCGACGCCGCGCTGAAGGAACGTTCCTCCGCCTGGGCGCCGCCGCAGGGCCAGGAACCCGACAACACGGTGTTCGAGACCGACGGCTGGCTGTCCGGCTATTTCGGCAACAACTACGCCAACGACCGCGTACGCATCGCCTCCGTCGACCCCGGTGAGGCGGAGCTTCGTACGACATATCCCACGATGTACGCGGCCACCGACAAATGGACCTCGTTCGTCGCCCAGAACGTGCTGAGCGAGCTCGACACCGAGGGCGAGTATTACATCGACCGCTGGAACGACGCCGGCGTCCTCTACTACTACCCGCCGGGCGGGACCGTCGAGGGCAAGGAGATCAGCCTGACCTCGTTCGACGCGCCGTTCTTCCAGCTGGAGAACGTGCGCGGGGTGACGCTCAAGGGCCTGAAGCTGAACGGCACCACCGGCACCGCCGTGCGGCTGCTCGACGCAGAGTCGTGCACCGTCGACGGCCTGGAGATCCTCAACGCCAGCATGGACGCGGTCGCGATCGGCGAGGCCAACGACGCCATCACGGCCGTCGCCGAATACCGCACGAGCCGCGGCGGCCACAACAACAAGGTGGTCAACAGCCGCCTGCACGACCTCGGCGGCGGCGGGGTGTTCACCGCCGGCGGCGACCGCGACTCGCTGGAGCCCGGCGGCCACGTCGTGGAGCACAACGAGATCTACGACTTCTCCAAGCTCGCCACCTACACCCCCGCCGGCTACATGTACGGGGTCGGCAACACCTTCCGCTACAACCACGTCCACGACGCGCCCCACATGGCGATCCAGATCATGGGCAACGACATGGAGATCAGCCACAACAGGTTCGAGCGGCTGGTGACGCACGCCTCGGACCAGGGCGTGATCTACGCGGGCCGCGACTACACGTACCTGAACAACGTGGTCGCGTACAACCTGTTCAAGGACATCGGCGCGGACGGCAACCAGGCCGTCTACATGGACGACGGCATGTCGGGGATGGTCGTGCACCACAACGTGTTCGACAACGTCCAGCACGGACTGTTCTTCCAGGCGGGCCACAGCAACGTCGTCTCGGACAACGTCTTCAAGGACGTGACGTACCTCGGGCACGACAAGCTCTACCACGAGGACGACCTCCCGGTGCCGAACGCGAAGGTCGTGATCGAGCGCTTCAACGACATGCTGAAGCCGGGCGACGGCAGCGGCTTCACGAACACCCGGGAGAACATCGAGACCTGGTACCGCCGCTACGGGCGGCAGTACCCGAACATCCGCGACTGGTACGTCCCGTCCGGGGCCGACGGCGAGCCGTGCACCTCGATCGGCACCACCGAGTGCACCCAGGCGTACGTGTGGGAGAACCCCGACTCCGTGTACGTGCCGGCGCACAACGTGCTGACCCGGTCGGTCAGCATCGCGACGGGCGGCTTCGCCTACACCGACGACGCCGGCGGGCTGAACGTCAAGAGCTTCAACCCGGACTTCGACGCCTACAACGTCAAGAGGGACAGCGCCGCCGCGTTCGCCTTCGACCCCGCCACCGGCACGTTCGACGCCAGGGCCACGCCGCTCAACCGGGCCGAGGGCTTCGGCCCGGCGTGGGTGCGCGAGTGGAACAGGAGCTTCACCCTGGACGGCATCGGGCCCCGGTAAAGGGGTCTCAGCCGTCTGCCGGGATGCTCGGCGCGTCCTTCCGGCCCGCCGGCGCGGGAGGGCGCCAGCCGAGCACGTCGTCCATGGAGCGCAGCATCAGGTCGGGACGGAGCCGGGCGGCCGTGGACATCGCGAGGTCGCGCAGCCGTACGGCCGGCGCGTTGCGGACCTTGGTGAGCCGGCAGATCGTCATGGACCGGCGGACGACCTGCCACGTGCGGTCGAGGCGGGCGGCGGTGTAGGCGGGCAGCGCGTCCTCGGCCGCGGGGGAGCCGGCCGCCAGGTGGGCCAGGACGACGGCGTCCTCGATCGCCTGGCAGGCTCCCTGGCCGAGGTTGGGCGTCATGGGGTGGGCGGCGTCGCCGACGAACGCGACCCTGCCGCTGTGGAGCGCGGGCAGCGGCGTGGCGAAGGAGAAGATGTCGTTGCGGATGATCCGCGTGGGGTCGGCCGCCCGCAGCAGCGCGGGGATCGGCTCGTGCCAGTCTCCGAACCTGCGCAGCAGTTCCTCCCGCCCGTCCTCGTGGACGGCCCCGGCGGGGGAGACGTCGGTCGCGTACACGTAGACGAGATCTCCCGCCAGCAGGTGGATCCCGAGCACGAGCCCCCTTCCCCAGGTCTCCGTGCTCTGGATGGGCAGGCCGGATCTGGGGATGAGGGCGCGCCAGGCCGTCACGCCGGAGTACTCCGGGCCGGGATGGCCGGGGAAGAGCGCCTTGCGGGTCGCCGAGTGGATGCCGTCGGCGGCCACGACCAGGTCGGCCTCCAGGTCGCCCGCGCCGGTGCTGACGACCCCGCGGGCGGCGTCCACGCCGGAGACGGTGACGTCCAGGCGCAGGCGGGCCTCGCCCAGGGCGCCGGCGAGCACGTCCATCAGCGCGGCCCGCGACATGACCACCATCGAGTCCCCGTAGCGCGCCTGCGCGTCGTCGTCCGTGGTGTGCACGAGCGGGCGTCCGTCCGGGCGGCGGATGCCCGCCTGCCCCTCGAACCGGCCGAGCCGGCGCACCCGACCGCCCAGGTCGAGGGCGTCGAGCGCCTTCAACGCGTTCGGCGCCATGGCCAGCCCCGACCCCACCGGGGCGAGGTGGGCGGCGCGTTCGAGCACGGTCACGTCCCACCCCGCGCGCCGGAGCGCCACCCCGGCGCTCAGCCCTCCTACGCCACCGCCGATCACCACGGCCTTCGGCATGTTCCCCGCCTCCTCTTACTACGTCTGTAGTTTCACAATACTACGCCCGTAGTCGGGCGGCGGTAGGATCGGGTCCCGTGAAACGCTCAGAGCTGGTCGCGGACACGGCCATCACCCTGCTGGCCGAGCGCGGCATGCGGGGGCTCACCCACCGGGCCGTCGACGAGGCGGCCGGGCTGCCGCCGGGGTCGACCTCCAACCTCGCCCGTACGCGCGCCGCCCTGCTGGAGCTGACCCTGTCCCGGCTCGCGGAGCTGGAGCTGCGAGCCCTCGGCCCCGCCCTCACGAGCCCGGAGGGTGGCATCGTGGACCGGGTGGCCGAAGGGCTGCTCGTGCAGCTCAACGACCGCCGGCGCACGCTGGCCCGCTACGAGCTGGCGCTGGAGGCGACGCGGCGGCCGGAGCTGCGCGGGATCTACGACGCGGCGGGCAGCCGCTTCCGCGACCCGGCGGTGGCGCTGCTGGCCGCCCAGGGCTCGCGTGACCCGGTCCGGCACGCCCGTCAGCTCGTGGCCTTCAGCGAAGGGCTCATGTTCGACGCGATCGTGGGGGCCGGCGCCATGCCGACCTTGGAGGAGCTGAGGCAGGCCGTCGAGGACCTTCTGGCCGGCATGCTGTCCCGCGACCCCGGCGAAGGCCACGAGTCCTTCAGGGGCCCGTGAGCGTCACCAGGGCCCCTCGGCTGTCCCGATCGTCTTCAGGGGCCCGTGAGCGTCACCAGGCCGTGGCCGCCGGACAGGATGGCCGTCAGGACCGGACGGGTCTGCTCGTCCACGTCGAGCCGGGCGCCCACGGCGGCCAGCGCCGCGCGCACGCCCTCGGCGTGCGGATGGCCGCCCGCCAGCGACACCAGCTCGGCCGCCGGCAGCCCGGGACCGGCCGGGTGCGGGGTGTCGCCCCAGTCGATGAGGAACGGCACCAGCCCGTCGTATCCGGCCCGCTCCGGCGGGGTGAGCCGCCAGGCGAGCAGGTCGCCGGTCGGCGTGCGCCGCGACATGTCCAGCGGGTCGCCCGGGTCGTAACCGCGGGCGCGCGCCCGGGCCGTGACCGCGTCGATGTCGTCGACCGCCACCGCCCAGCCGACCAGCGCCGCCGCTTCCAGCCGGTCGATGCCGAACGGCCGGGGCGTGGCGGGCGGCTCCTGTTCCGGGTCGGGCCCGACGATCTCCAGGTAGCTCGTGCCGCCCAGGCGGACCAGGCGGTTGCGCGTCCCGAACCCCGGGTGCCGCCCTCCGGCCGCCGGGCGCACGCCGAGCAGCCGTTCCAGTTCGGCGGCGGTGGACTCCAGGTCGGGGGTGGCGTACACGAGGTGGTCGAGGCTCATACAGCCAATTCTGCGTGACGGCGGGTCACCGGCAGGTCAGGCGCCGCCCTCCCGCGGCGTGCTCAGGCGCTCCCGGTGCGGTGGCCACTCGTCGTCGAGGATGCCGAAGCAGACCGTGTCGCGCCAGGTGCCGTCGGGCCTCCTGCGGTGGCGGCGCAGCGTGCCCTCGTGCACGCCGCCGATGCGCCTGATGGCGTCCTGCGAGCGTACGTTGCGCACGTCGGTCTTGAGCAGGACCCGGTTGTAGCCGAGCGTGAAGGCGTGGTCGATGAGCAGGAGCTTGCAGGCGGTGTTCACGGCCGTGCGCCAGACGGCGCGGCCGTACCACGTCCATCCGATCTCGATGCTCTGGTCGAAGCCGGGCACGTCGGCGTACGTGGTCCAGCCCACCGCGCGTCCGCTCTGCCTGTGCACGACCGTCAGCGGGACGTGCCGGTCGTCGTCGATCAGGGGGCGGGCGACCTTCGCCAGCTCCGCCTCGGTGCGGGGCGTGCCCGCGGGCATCCAGCGCCAGACCTCGTCGTCCCCGCCGCCGGCGGCGAACAGGTCGGGCATGTGCTCCATGGCCAGCGGTTCCAGCCGGACGACGGCGTTCTCGAGCACCACGGGGTCGGGCAGCTTGGAGGTCATGGCGGCAACCCTATGGACGGCCGGGCGCTGTGCGTGATGGCCACCTGGGCCTGTTTACGGGGGACCACTGTCGACACTCATACCGGCCGGTCGGTAGGCTCACCGGCATGGACTTCGCTTACGACACCGTCACCGAGGACCTGCGCGAGCGACTGCTGCGCTTCATGGACGAATGCGTCTACCCCGCTGAGCCCGCTTTCGAGCAGCAGGCGGCGACCAGCGGGTGGAGCCCGCCGCCGCTGGTGGCCGACCTCAAGGACGAGGCCAGGAAGCGCGGCCTGTGGAACCTGTTCCTGCCCGGCGAGCACGGCGCCGGGCTGACGAACCTCCAGTACGCGCCCCTGGCGGAGATCATGGGCCGGAGTCCCACGCTCGCCCCGACGGCCACCAACTGCGCCGCCCCCGACACCGGCAACATGGAGGTGCTCTCCATGTTCGGCAGCCCATGGCAGCGGGAGGAGTGGCTGCGGCCGCTGCTCGACGGCGAGATCCGCTCGGCGTTCGCGATGACGGAGCCCGACGTGGCCTCCTCCGACGCCACGAACATCGCCACCTCCATCGTCCGCGACGGCGACGAGTACGTCATCAACGGCCGCAAGTGGTTCATCTCGGGGGCGATGAACCCCAACTGCAAGATCCTCATCGTCATGGGCAAGACGAATCCCGACGCGCCCAAACACCGCAGGCAGAGCATGATCCTCGTGCCCCGCGACACCCCCGGCGTGCACGTCAAGCGGGGCATGCACGTGTTCGGCTACTCCGACGCCGACCACGGCGGCCACGCCGAGATCGTGTTCGAGGACGTACGCGTGCCGGCGGACAACCTGATCGGCGAGGAGGGCGGCGGCTTCGCCATCGCCCAGGCCCGCCTCGGCCCCGGCCGCATCCACCACTGCATGCGCCTGATCGGCATGGCCGAGCGCGCCGTGGAACTGATGTGCCGGCGGGCGCTGGCGAGGAACACGTTCGGCGCGCCCGTCGCCCACCAGGGCGTCGTACAGGACTGGATCGCCGAGTCCCGCATCAGGATCGAGCAGCTGCGCCTGCTCGTGCTCAAGACGGCCTGGCTCATGGACACCGTGGGCAACCAGGGGGCCCACACCGAGATCCAGGCCATCAAGATCTCCACGCCGATCACCGTGGAGTGGATCCTGGACAAGGCCGTCCAGGTGCACGGCGCGGGCGGCGTCTCCCAGGACTTCCCACTGGCCGCGCTCTGGGCGCACGCGCGCTCGCTGCGCCTCGCGGACGGTCCCGACGAGGTGCACAAGAGATCACTGGCCTATCGCGAGCTGAAGAGGTGGATGTGAACGAGGCGGAGATCAGGGAGCGCGTGGCCGCGTTCCTCGGCGAGCACGATCCGAGCGGCGACCGGCTGGAGTTCCTGCGGGCCAGGTTCGACGCCGGGCTCGCCTGGGTGTGGTTCCCCGAAGGGCTGGGCGGTCTCGGGGCACCACGGGAGCTGCAGCAGGTCGTGGAACGGGAGCTGGCGCACACCCCGCAGATCAACGGCGGCCTCCAGGGCATCGGCCTGGGCATGGCGGCGCCGACGATCCTGGCGTTCGGGACGGAGGAGCAGAAACGACGTTTCCTGCGGCCGCTGTGGACGGGCGAGGAGATCTGGTGCCAGCTCTTCAGCGAGCCCGGCGCCGGGTCCGACCTGGCCACGCTGGCGACCAGGGCGGTCAGGGACGGCGACGAGTGGGTGGTCGACGGCCAGAAGGTGTGGACGTCCGGCGCCCACCACTCCCGGTGGGCCATCCTCGTCACCCGTACGGACCCGGACGTGCCGAAACACCGCGGGATGACGTACTTCGTCTGCGACATGCACGCGCCGGGCGTCGAGGTGCGGCCGCTGCGGCAGATCACCGGTGAGGCCGAGTTCAACGAGGTGTTCCTGACCGGCGTCCGGCTCCCCGACGACCTGCGGCTGGGCGAGGTCGGCGACGGCTGGCGGGTCGCGCAGACCACGCTGATGAACGAGCGCGTCGCCATCGGCGGTGCGCCCGCGCGGCGCGGCGGCGGCATGGTGGCCTCCGTGGTCGGGGCCTGGCGCGAGCATCCAGAGCTGCGCAGCCACGACCTGCACCAGCGGTTGATGTCGCTCTGGGTGGAGGCAGAGGTGACCCGGCTGTCGGGGGCCCGGCTGCGCGAGCAGCTCGCCGCGGGGCAGCCCGGGCCCGAGGGCTCGGGCATGAAGTTGTCGTTCGCCCGGCTCAACCAGGCGCTGACCGGGTTCGACGTCGAGTTCAGGCGCGATCTCGGCTACGACGACTGGACGTTCAGGCGCTCCGAGAACGTCGACTTCTACGGGCGCGGCCCCGGCTACCGCTACCTGCGGGCCAAGGGCAACTCGATCGAGGGCGGCACCTCCGAGATCCTGCGCAACATCATCGCCGAACGGGTGCTCGGTCTCCCCTCCGAACCCCGCGTCGACAAGGACGTGCCCTGGAAGGACCTGCCGCGATGACACGGAGCGAGGGAGGAGCGGCGAGCATGACGCTGCTGTATTCGGACGTCGAGGAGGAGCTGCGGGCCGCCGTACGAGGGCTGCTCGCCGACCGGTGCCCGCCCGCCGCGGTGCTCAGGCGCGTCGAGTCCGAGCCGTACGACCTGGGCCTGTGGAAGACGCTGGCCGGGGAGATCGGGGTCGCCGGGCTGCTCGTCCCCGAGGAGCTGGGCGGCGCGGGCGCGTCGGCCAGCGAGGCGGCCGTCGTGCTGGAGGAGCTGGGCAGGGCGGTGGCGCCGGTGCCGTTCTTCACCAGCGCGGTGCTGGCCACGTACGCGCTGCTCCCGACCCGTGACGCCCTGCTGGGCGAGCTGGCCGAGGGCAGGCGTACGGCCGCGCTGGCGGTCTCGTTCGCCGCTTCACCCTACCGGCCGGAGCGCGGGGCGTCGCTGAGCGTGGACGGCGAGGGCCGGATTTCCGGCGAGGTCACGGGGGTGGCCGGCGCGGACGTGGCGGACGTGCTGCTGGCCCCCGTGAACGGCGACCTCTACGCGGTAGACGTGACCGCGGCCGAGGAAGGCGCGGCCGAGAAAGGCGCGGTGACGGAAGGCGCGGCCGAGGAAGGCGCCGGCGGGGGAGCCGAGGCGAGGGGCGGCGCTCCCGGGGGAGTCGCGGTCGAGGTCGTGCCCTCGCTCGACCTGACGAGGCCCGTCGCCACCGTGACGTTCGACCGGGCGAGCGCGAGGCGGCTGGGCGCGTGCGACCTGGCGGGGGTGCTGCGCCCGGCGGCGGGGCTGCTGGCGTCCGAGCAGCTCGGGGTGGCCGAATGGTGCCTCGGCACGACGCTCTCCTACGTCAAGGAACGCCATCAGTTCGCCCGGCCGATCGGCTCGTTCCAGGCGCTCAAGCACCGGCTGGCGGACCTGTGGCTGGACGTGGTCAGGGCCAGGGCCGCCGCCAGGAACGCCGCCGCCGACCCCTCGGCCGTATCGGTGGCCGTGGCCCAGTCGTGGAACGCCGGGGTGGCGGTGCACGCGGCGGAGGAGGCCGTGCAACTGCACGGCGGGATCGGGATGACCTGGGAGCACCCCGTGCATCTGTTCCTCAAGCGCGCCAAGGCAGGTGAGATCGCGCTCGGCACGCCGGGCGACCACCGGGAGGCGCTGGCCTCACTGGTCGACGTCCCCGGCCCCGAGTGAGGTGAGGAGCAGGTCGGCGAAGTGCCTGCCCACCTGGGCGCCGGTCAGCGGGCCGTCCGCGTGGAACCAGGTGCCCAGGTGGTGCACGGAGCCGAAGAAGTAGTCGACGACCAGCTCGGCGGGGACCCGGTCGCTGAAGACGCCGGTGCGCTGCCCCTCGGCCACGAGGTCGCGGAACCGCTCGTGGTAGCGGCGGCGCTCGGCGCGTACGGTCTTGCGCGTCTCGGGGGCGAGCAGGTGCATCGAGCGGAAGAAGATCTTGGAGTCGTCGAGGTTGGCGGTGGTGGTCTCGACGACGTCGGCGGCGGCCCGGTGGAGGCGTTCCTTCAGCGTCCCCGGGCCGTCGGCGATCTGCGCCAGCCTGTTGGTCTGCATGCGCAGCACCCGGCCGTAGATCTCGCGCAGCAGGTCGTCCTTCGAGTCGAAGTAGTGGTACATGGCGCCTTTCGTGACGCCCGCGGCCACCACGATCTCCTGCACGGAGGTGCCCTCGAAGCCTCGCTCGGCGAACAGCCTGGTCGCCTCGGCGAGGATCCGCTGCCTGACCGGTTCTTCTTTCACGTGGTCCCCCTTGGTCACCCGCCTTAGCATACCGACTGGTCGGTTGAGCTCATTGGGTGGTCTTGCAGGTACTAATTCCGTCACCTTAGGCTCGCCTTGGTCAGGAGCGGGTATCTCTTGACCGGCGAGGGATCTTCGGCGTGGCAGATCCTGCTAGACACCTACTCATTCGGGGAGTTTGCCGTGCCAGGTGGCTCTATCTACGTGAAGCAGGACGAAAAGTACACAGGGTCATCCCCGCAATGGTGGTACGAGAAGTTCTGGCGCGAGGACGCCCAGAACCGGCGCAGGTCTCGATACGTCAAGGCCGGGGTGGGGCTCGTGCTCGGCGCCGCCGTGGCGATCAGGTTCGACCTCACCGCCTTCTCACCACTGTTTGCTCTCCTCTTCGCCGGCCTCGTGGCCGGGGGAGACTGGTTCTACCACTGGTACGCCTTCCACGCCACAGCGGTCTGGCGGGGAGCGCGGCGGGGGGAGGTGATCACCGGCAGGCACCTGCGCCGGTCACTCCGACGCCAGGGCTACAACGTCCTCGACGGCCGCGCCATCCGCGGGAAGGCCTCCATCGACCACCTGGTGATCGGCCCGGGAGGCGTCTGGGTCGTCGACAACGAGTCGTGGAGCCCCGACACCGAGATCGCCTGCTATGCGGGACGGCTCTTCTTCGGCGAGAAATACGGCAGCAAGACGGCCAAGTCTCTGGTGGAGGCCGCCGAGGCGTTCGCCGAGCTGCTCAACCGCGAGACGGGCATCCCGGTGACCATCACGCCCCTGCTCGCCGTGCACTGCGGCCTGCTGCCCAAGAGCGGCATCGTGCACGCGGAAGGCATCACGCTGCTCAAACCGCGCCTGACCGGCAAGCTGATCAGGTCGGCCGAGGGCGGCGTGCTCAGCGACGAGCAGATCGAGGTGCTCACCCGTACGGCGGCCAGGGAGCTCCAGCGCGTCTGACCCCTCAGGCCAGCGTCTCGATGAACGCCGTGAGCTGGGCGACGTTGCGGCACTCGTGCATCGGCACGACCTGCCCGTAGTCGCTCGCGAGCGAGTCGCCCGTGTCCCACTGCCGCCGCGGCTCCGGGTTGAGCCAGTAGGCGTGGCGTGCGCGGGACACGAGTGACGTCAGCACGTCCAGGGCGGGCGGCTGGTAGTTGGAGCGCGCGTCGCCGAGGATCAGCAGCGACGTCTTCGGGCCGATCGCGTCGCCGTACCGCTCGGCGAAACGCTCCAGCGCGTGCCCGTAGTTCGTGCGGCCGAAGCGCACCATGTCGGCCTCGTCCGCCAGCTTGGCCATGGCCTCCACGACGTCGGCGCCCGGGGCGAAGAACCGGGTGATCTCGTCCACCGTGTCCACGAAGCCGAACGCCCGCACCTTGGCGAACTGCTCCCTCAGCGCGTACGTGAGCAGCAGCGTGAAGTGCGCGAACGACGAGACCGAGTCGCTGGTGTCGCAGAGGACGACCAGTTCGGGCCTGTGCGGTCGCGGGGGCTTGACGTGGACGGTCAGCGGCACGCCGCCGCTCTGCAGCGAGGCCCGCATGGTCCTGCGGAAGTCGAGCCGGCCGTGCCTGCCCTTCCTGCGCTTGATCGTCAGCCGCGCGGCCAGGCGGCGGGCCAGCGGATGCACCTCCCGGCGCAGCCTGGCCAGGTCGGCCCTCGCGATGCGCAGGAAGTCGATCTGGTCGAGCGGCGGGCGTACGGCGGAGCGGGCGATGCGGTCGATGCCGGAGTCCTCGGCGATCCGGCGGCGTACGTCGGTGGCCACGGCGTCCTCGAAGCGCCGCAGCCCGGCGCCGACCCGCTGCCGCAGGGTCTTCTCGGCCAGCCCGCCGCGCTCGCCGTCCGCCAGCCCGGCGCGGAGGATGCCGGCCATCAGCGTCTCGGGGGACAGGGCGCGCATGACGCTGTAGGAGAACCAGTTCTGCCGCCCGGGCCCGGAGTCCTGGCGGCCGAACCGCCCGACCATGGCCTGGGCGAACGCGCGCAGCTCCGGGTCGGCTCCGGAGGTCAGCAGGCCGGCGAGGTGCTCGCGGAGCTCGCGGACGGTGGCCGTCTCCGGATCGGTTCCGCTGCCGGGCCGGGCGGCTTGCAATCCGGTCGTCGACGCCGGGAACCACAGGTCGAACAGCACGTCGAACCCGGGCCGGTAGGCAGGCTTCTTGACCAGCGTGGCCGCGTACGCGGCGCGCAGCGACTCCCTGTCGGTCAGCTCGATCGCCCGTAGCGCGCCGGCCGCGTCCAGCCCTTCCGCCACCGACACCGGCACCCCGGCCTCGCGCAGCGCGTGCACGAAGCCCACGTGCCGGTCGATCAGCGACTCGGGCTCAGGCATCCGGCAGCCCCAGCTCCTTGACCGCCCTGGCGTGGTCGGAGGCGTGCTTGAGCACGACGCCGAGCGTGCCGGCGACGGTCGCCTCGTCCAGCTCGGCCCGCCCGAGCGCCAGCAGGGTGTTGGCCCAGTCGACGGTCTCGGCCACCGACGGCGCCTTCTTCAGCTCCAGCGCCCTGAGCGTGGCGACCGTACCGGCCAGTTGCTCGGCGAGGCCGGCCCGCAGGCCGGGCACCTGTGCGAGCACGATGTCCCGCTCCCGCTCGGGGGTGGGGTATTCGATGTGCAGGTAGAGGCAGCGCCGCTTGAGCGCCTCCGACAGCTCGCGGGTCGCGTTGGAGGTCAGCACGACGTACGGCCGGCGCGCCGCGGTGATGGTGCCCAGCTCGGGGATCGTCACCTGGAAGTCGGACAGCAGCTCCAGCAGCAGCCCCTCGACCTCGACGTCCGCCTTGTCGGTCTCGTCGATGAGCAGCACGGCGGGCTCGGCGGACCTGATCGCCTTGAGCAGGGGCCGCTCCAGCAGGAACTCCTCGGTGAAGATGTCGTCGTCGGCGCTGGTGGCCTGGATCCTGAGCAGCTGCTTCTTGTAGTTCCACTCGTACAGCGCCCTGGCCTCGTCGAGCCCTTCGTAGCACTGGAGCCTGATCAGCCCGGCGCCGGTGGCCTGCGCCACCGCCTTGGCCAGCTGCGTCTTGCCGACCCCCGCCGGCCCTTCGACGAGCAGCGGCTTGCCCAGTGCCGCGGCCAGGAACACCGACGTGGAGATGGCGTCGTCGGAGAGGTAGTCCACGGCGGCGAGGCGCTCCGTCACGTCGGCGGGCGAGTCGAACATCGATGCTCCTGTCGTCGGTGCCGAACTTTATTCTAGCGTTCGGGCCGGGCTGATACCGATTCGACCAGGATGCGGATCACCGGTATATTCCTCAGCAGTGCCAGCGCCGCTAGCTCAGTTGGTCAGAGCAGCTGACTCTTAATCAGCGGGTCCGGGGTTCGAGTCCCTGGCGGCGCACCACCTCTGATCAGGCCCGGCTTCCGTTGTGGCAGCCGGACCTGATCTTTGAAGGGGTCTGATCGCTGCCGCGTTGCATGATCGTGGTGAACATGTGCTGCACGACTCGGATGGACAGGTCGCGGAGCAGGATGCCGCCCGGATGCATGTGTTGGTCCGCCTCTGCGGTGGCGGTGACGGCGACTTCGCCTGGCTTTCCCACCATGGGGATGTAGCAGGGCGCGAGGCCGAGCTTGCCGCGTAGGGCGTCTCGACATGCTCGTGGTCGCGAGCGAAGGCGACAGCGGCGCGTAGGTCGTCCTGCTGGCTGTCGATATCGACCAACTGCCGCGGCTCACCGTTGCTCTCGCCGAAATTGCGATAATCAAACACCAAGGCTGCAATTCCTCAGCTGAGCTGCGGTTATGTGGCGTCTGCAGGGGGTTCCCTCACCAGGTGACGGGGAGTTCGTCGACGCCGTAGATGATGGCGTCGGTCTTGAGCGGCAGGTCCTCGGCCGGTACTGCCAGGCGCAGGGTGGGGATGCGGCGGAACAGCGTGTCGAGGACGATTTGCAATTCTCCTGGCGAGGTTCTGACCGAGGCACTGGTGCGGGCCGAAGCCGAAGGCGAGGTGGTGGCGGGCGCCGCGCTCGACATCGAGTTCGGCCGGGTTCTCAAATGCTGCCGGGTCCTGGTTGGCCGACAGGCCGGAGATGATGACGCCTTCGCCGGCCTTGATGCTCGCCCCGCCGATCTGGGTGTCCTCGGTGGCCACCCGGGAGACGACCGCGTCGTGATGGAGAAGTAGCGCAGCAGTTCCTCCACGGCCATGGGCGTCTTGTCCGGTCGGCCGTGATCGAGGACCACGGCTGGCGCGGCGCGCATCGCGAGACTCATCTCACGCTGCTTTCACGCCTCCCTGGAGGAGGAGATCCGCGCCTCCGGCCTGGAGTGGACGTTCCTGCGCCTGGCCATCGGCTCGTCCGACCCCCTGCAGTGGTCGTTCGACGTGCCGGGCCAGTTGCGGTCCGGCGACGTGGTGCGCGGGCCGTACGCTTCCGCGGCCACCTCGCCGATCCACCCCGGCGACTTCGCCGCCGCCGTCATCGCCTGCCTGGACGCTCCTTCGCACGCGGGCCAGGTGTACGACGTCACCGGGCCCGTCTCGCTCACCCACGAGGAGCAGATCAAGCTCATCGGCGAGGCCCTGGGCCGGTCCCTGTCCTACGAAGAGTTGGAGCCCGCGGTAGCCCGCAAGGCGATCAGCCCGTACGCACCCGCCGACGTGCTGTTCGAGGACTGGGGGGCGCACCTCGACCGCCCCGCGCACGTCACCGGCACCATCGAGCGCTTCATCGGCCGCCCGCTCAGCACCCCGGCCGCTTGGGCCGCCGACCTCGCCTCCCGCATCTGAGGAGCCCTTCCATGAAACGTCTGGCTGTCCTTTTTTCTCTTCTGCTGCCCGTCGTGGTGGCGCCGTCCACCACAGCCGCCGCGACCCACGGCTGGTCCGGCGCCTGGGCCGCCGCTCCGCAGCGGCCCTTCGCCGGCGCGTTCGCCCCCAACTGGTCCGAGTCCGGGTTCCGCGACCAGTCGCTGCGCCAGGTCGTCCGGATCAGCGCCGGCGGTCGCCTGCTGCGCCTGCGTCTTTCCAACCTGTACGGCACGGCGCCGCTCCGGCTGACCGGCGTCACCGTGGCCAAGACCCGCTCGGGCGCCTCGATCCGGTCCGGCACGATCCGCCGGTGCGGTTCGCCAGGCCGCTGATCCCGGTCGGCGCCGAGGCAGTGAGCGAGCCAGTGCTCCTGCCGGTCGACCCGCTGGACCAGCTCACCGTGACCATGTACTTCAGCCGCCCCACCGGCCCCGCGACCTTCCACGACATCGCCGCGGCCACCTCCTACCGCGCCGAGGGCGACCATCGTTTCGACCATCGCGGCACAGCCTTCACCTCCACCACGACCTCCTCGTGGTACTACCTGTCCGGCGTGGATGTCCTGTCCGGCTCCCGGGGCGCCGTGGTCACCTTCGGCGACTCGGTCACCGACGGCACCGGCTCGACCCCCGACGCCGACCGCCGCTACCCGGACGCCCTCGCCGACCGCCTGGTGGCCGCAGGCCTCCCGCTCAGCGTGCTCAACGCGGGCATCTCCGGTAACCGGGTCCTCAACGACTCCGCCTGCTTCGGCGAGAAGGCCGTCGCCCGCTTCCAACGCGACGTGCTCGACCGCCCGGGCATCAGGACGGTGATCGTGATGGAGGGGATCAACGACATCGGCTTCCACGGCGCGGCCGAACCCTGCTTCCTGCCCAACGACACTCCCGTCACGGCCGAGCAGCTGGTCGAGGGACACAGGACGCTCATCAGGGCGGCCCACTCCCGGGGGATCCGGATCATCGGCGGCACGCTCATGCCGTTCGAAGGCTCGTTCTTCTACAACACAGACCGTGAGGCGGTCCGTGACGAGGTCAACGAGTGGATCAGGACCAGCGGGGAGTACAACGGGGTTGTGGACTTCGAGCGGGCCCTGACCGCTCCGGGCAAGCCCGACCGGCTCCGCCGGGAGTTCAACGAACATGCGGGCCAGGAGGGCGACTGGCTCCACCCCAACGACGCGGGCCTGGCCGCCATGGCCGCCGCCGTGAACCTCGCCGACCTCTGAGCGGCCTGGGTGTAGCGCGTCTGCACCCAGGTAGCCACGGCGTCCCATGCTGATCTTCCCCTGTCGGAAACAGTGAGGAAACGCTTGCCCCCCTACAAACAGGGTTTCGAACGGTCGCCGCCGAGGTCCTCAAAGTCTCGGCCGGTGCCCCGGGATATTCCCCTCATGGAGAGGATCATCGATGACTCACGCTCTATCGGTCCGCGTGGCCGGTCTGGCCTGCGCCGTGCTAACGCTGAGCGTCGCCGCCACACCCGCTACCGCCGCCACGTCAGGACCGAGGCCCGAACTGGGGGACGTTCGACAAGCGATGCGGTCCCTTGCCGGGACCACCGGCGTCGTAGGGGCCATCGGGGAGGTGTACGTCGACGGGAAGCGCGTCGGCAAGGGCTCGGCCGGCTCACGTTTGATCGACGGCAAGGGAGGCCGGATCCCCAGCGACTCCCGCTACCGGATCGGGTCGCAGACGAAGCGGCTGACGGCGGTCGTGGTGCTCCAGTTGGTCAAGGAGGGCAAGATAGACCTGGAGGACAAGCTGGCCGACCTCCTGCCGGAGGTGGCCGAACAGGACGCCGTGGCACGGGCCGACGAGATCACCGTACGCCAGCTGCTCCGGCACACCTCGGGCATCCCCAACTGGTTCGACGCCAAGCTGGTCGATCTCTACGACTTCACGACCTACTATCCGCCGCTCGACCTGGTGAAGATGTCACGCGATCAGCCTCGCACCGGAGAGCCGGGAGCGAAGTATCACTACTCCAACACCAACTACACGCTGCTCGGTTTGATCATCGAGAAGGTGGCGGGCAGATCGCTGGCCGCCGAGTTCGCCCGCCGGCTGTTCGGACCGCTCGGGATGAGCCGTTCGTACCTGCCGACCAGGCCGCCCCAGGGCATCAAGGGCCCGCACGGGCACGGGTACCACACCGACCCCCAGGGCAAGCTGCGCGACATGCACCGGCTCAACGCGAGCTACGGGAACGCCGCCGGAGGGGTGATCTCCACCGCGCGCGACATCACCAGGTTCCACCGCGCCTTCGTCCAGGGCAAGCTGCTGCCTCCTGCCCTGCAACGCGTGATCACCGACCCGCATGAGGGGCAGCCCACCCAGCCTCCCAGCGAACGCCTGTGCGGCGGTGACCCGGCGTTCGAGGTGCCGTCGGGCGGCACGGCGGGCTTCATCGCCACCACCTTCACCTCCTCGGACGGCAGGCTCCAGTTCGCCGTGTCCACCACGACGAGCGTCGGTTCACCACTCACGATCAGCCAGGCCATCAACAAGGCGGCCGAGACAGTGCTCTGCCCGGACAAGTGACCGGGCGCTGACCGAACGGCCGGGGCGCGGGATCGTGCTCCGGGCCGCCCGGCCTCGACGAGCCGCCGGCTCAGCCCGTCGAGGGCCGGGCGTGTCGCAGACCGAGCGCGCCGCAGCGGGTCCGCAGGCACTGAACTCGGGCGCCTACGCGCGGCCCAGCCCGCGGGCCAGCAGGGTCGCCGTCTTGGCTATCACGCTGTTATCCATGGTCGCAGCCGGGTCGTTTCGGTTGGCGTAGACAGCGATGATCAGCGGTGCGCCGGAGGGGGGCCAGGCGACGGCGATGTCACTGCCCGGTGCGTACGCGCCGGCGGCGTCCCCGGTCTTGTCACCCACGATCCAGTCCTGCGGCAGCCCCGCGCGGATGCGTTCGGTGCCCGTGGTGCTGGCCCGCAGCCAGCCGTTCAGCCGCTGCCGATCCTTGGGGACCAGGGTGCTCCCTACGGCGATTTTCTGCAGGTTGCGGGCCATGGAACCAGGCGCGACGGTGTCGCGCTTCTCGCCCGGCTTCCAGTCGTTGAGCTCCGGCTCCCAACGGTCGAGCCGTCCGATTCGATCCCCGAGTGAGCGGCAGTAGCGGGTCGGCCCCGCGGGTCCGCCGATCTGCCTGAGCAGTAAGTTCGCCGCGGTGTTGTCGCTGATCGTGATCGCGGCGTGGCACAGACGTTCCACAGTCATGCCGTTCTTGATGTTCTCTGGCAGTCCGGTGATCGGGGAGGCGCTGACCACGTCCGCGGCCGTCCAAGGCAGCGTGCGGTCCAGCAGGCCGGGCTCGCTCGTCCGGGCCTTCGCCAAGATGGCGCCGCACAGGATGGCCTTGAAGGTGGAGCGGCTGGGAAAGAGCTCGCCGCCTCGGTACGAGATGGTCCTGCCGGTGCCTGTGTCGATCGCGAAGGCCCCGATCCGTCCCTGATACGAAGCCTCAAGCTTGCGTAGTTGCTTCTTGACGTTGGCCACGCCGAGGGGGGCAGGGAGGCGCTAGCACCGGATGCCGCGCGCGTGCCGGCCTCCGCTGATCCAGCCCCGCCGGCGACGACGGCGAACGCCGTGGAGATCGCCAGTACGGAGGCTCCCAGCCTGGTTCGCAATCTCCGGCGTTGAACATGCCTCATTCCAGTCTCCCAGTTGTCAATTCTGATCTCGATGCAGACGATCAGTGAACCTATTTCAGGCTCCGCATCGAGTGCCCTGGTCACAGCATGATCGTGCGCCACGAGCGCAGGAAGGAGGTCCGATGTAATCGGACTGATTCTTCCTGTGTGTAACTGCGCTTGAGATGGAGGTAGGCCCTCCGGAGTCGCCTTGCAGGAGGAGGTTCCAAACCACCGCATGCTGCGTCGGTCAAGAGCCGGGGTGGTGAGCGATGCGGAAACGGCACGGCGTGACCGTGTCAGGTGTGGATCAAGAAGGCGAGCGCGAGCGAACCACCGCTGAAGTGTCGAAATGTCAGACGGCGTCAGAACCGGGGCTTGATCATGGTCCTGGGATAAGTCTGGGGGATACTTGTCTACCGCCCAGGCGGCGTCCGGCATGTAGGTGGCGCGAGCTTGATCTGGGCTCTTGCGCGGAACGTGGGAACCTGTCGTCTCGAAACTGTTCCCGGCGGCCAGCCAGGGCGAGAGGGAGACCCTCAAGAGGTGATGAGCCTCAAGAGGCCGAGTACCGGTTGCGGGGCACAGGGGCGGACCGCCTCGTAGTAGCGATGAAGCGCCGTAATGGGCGTGGAGCCAAGGGGACGGGTCATTCAGGTTCAACTTGATGGTCAACCGGAGTGCCCGGGAAGAGCCGGATGAGCGAGCCAGGCTCGAAGCCGTACGACATCGCCAAGCAGGTGTTCGTGACGGCGTTGAAGAAGGCCAGGAGCAAGAAGGGAGCGGCCGGGGTCGACGGCGTGACGACCGAGCAGTTCGCGGCGGACTACAAGAACAACTTGTACAAGCTGTGGAATCGGATGTCGTCGGGCAGCTATTTCCCCGCGCCGGTGCGGATGGTGGAGATCCCCAAGAAGGGGAAAGGGGCCGGGACCAGGACTCTCGGAGTGCCTACCGTTCAAGATCGTGTCGCGCAGACGGTGGCAGTGGCTTATCTGGAGCCGGTGGTGGAACGTGTGTTCCATCCTGACTCCTACGGCTATCGTCCGGGTCGCTCACCGCTGGATGCGGTGGCCGCCTGCCGGGAACGCTGTTTCCGGTACGCCTGGGCAATCGATTTGGACATCAAGGGCTTCTTCGACAACCTTGATCACGATCTCATCCTCAAGGCGGTCGCCGCCCACGCCACCGACCCGTGGATCGATCTGTATGTCCAGCGGTGGCTGAAGGCCCCGCTGGCCATGCCGGACGGGACACTGGCCGCTCGGGATCGGGGCAGCCCGCAGGGTGCCGCGATCTCCCCACTGATCGCGAACCTGTTCATGCATTACGCCTTCGACACCTGGATGGCGCGGGAGTTTCAGTAGACCAGACAGGGCGCTGGGACGTCCAGAATCTATCAGAATCCACACGTAGCGCGGATTCGATATTCTTGGGTCAATGCGGACGCCGATGGAGGCGGGCGTGGGCACGCAGGGGGTGGGCACGAGCGTGTATTCGGTGCGCCAGGTCAACGCACGACGTCGCCGGTTCCCTTTGCCCACCCGCACTTGCCCTTCAGCCATTTTTGAGCTGCGGCGTGTAATTGGTGGCGATCCGGCGTGCGCCCTTGTCCAGAGCCCGTTGCCACACGCCGACGTTCTTGCGCCATGACGGCGGCGGCGTGAGCCTGAAAAAGGTTCAATGCGGTGCATTGAAGCATGGCCCGACACGAAGGCTAGAGACTTTTGATCAGCGGGTCCGGGGTTCGAGTCCCTGGCGGCGCACCGCGCGAAAGCCCTGGCTCGATGTGTGGAGCTGGGGCTTTCTGCTTCTCGGAAGGGCTTGAGCATGGCCGGCGCGCGTCGGCAGGGCCCGGCGCCGGCTTGATGCGAGCACGGGCCATGACCATCGGTCACGATTCCGGGTCCACTCGTCCGGGGAAGCGGGTCGCCTCGGTGCCCGTCAAGTGGGGCCAACGCGTCATCGAAGAACGTCGGCACTCTGCACGTCTACCGGCAGAGCCGCACGCTGTGCGGAATGGTGGTGAGCAAGGGCGGCGGCAACCAGTGGATGTCCATCTACTTGGCCGACGGCCTCAAGCAGTCCAAGGACAAGATCATAGGGGGCAGTCCGCGGCCCAGTAAGGCGTACTGGAACCGCGGCTGGGATGCCGCCGACGCCGGGAAATTCCAGAAGTACGCCGGCCCCGTGCGGGATTACGACAACGGCAGCGCGCTGATCAAGGCCAACATCAAACGGCGTGGCACGTGGTACATGGCTTACTGGCGGGGCTGATCCGGAATGATGCCGGGTTCCCGCCACATCGGCCGGACGGCGGGGCCGTCGGGCAGAAGGATCGGGTCTCCGTGCGGTACGAACCCGTGGCGTTCGTACAGCCGCTGGTTCGCCTGCCCGCTCGCCTCCAGATACGCGGGCAGACCGGCCGCGTCGGCGCGTGCCAGACCGCGGGCGAGCAGCGCGGAACCGGCGCCCTTCCCCTGGCAGGCGGGGTGAACGCCGAGGAACTGGAGATACAGGTGGTCGTGGTCGCTCGGGTGCCGAGCGGCCGTGAGCTCCACATACTGCCTCAGGCGGACGGGCAGTTCCGGCGGCGGCCCGCTGGTCGCGGGGCCGGGCGTCGAGCCGCCGGCGGACCAGGGCAGCCAGACGGCGGCGGCCGTCTCGTCCTGGACCTCCAGGCCTCCGGCCGCGGCGGACTCGGCGACCACGAAGGCGAACATCCGGGCGGAGACCTGGGGGTTGAGCCAGCGGATGACGGCGTCGTCGGCGAAAGCGGCGGTGAGCACGCGAACGGCGGCGCGCTCCTCCGCATCCCCTGCCGCTGCCCGCTCACGGCCCAGGCCGCTCGCCGGGCCGTCCGGTGGTGTGGCGCGGCCGGTCATTCGCCCTCCATCGGAGGGGCCATCGCCGCCGCGGCGGCGGCCGCGGTCTCAAGGAGACGGCCGCGCTCGTCCGGCCCGACGTACCTTCCGGCGGCCACGACCGCGTGGATCCGCCGGGTGTTGGTGATGTCGGCCAGCGGGTCGGCGTCCAGGACCAGCAGGTCGGCCAGCTTGCCCGGCTCCACCGTCCCCGAGATCCGCTCACGCCCGAGGAACCTGGCGGGTTCGAGTGTCGCGGCCCGCAACGCACGCATGGTGCTCAGCCCGGAGCCGACCAGCAGGTCGAGCTCGTCGTGCAACGCGAAGCCCGGGAACAGACCCGGAGTCACCGCGTCGGTGCCGGCCAGCACGCGCACGCCCGCCTCGTCCATGGCGGCGACCGCGGCCCGCCGATGGTCGAACAGCCTGCGCCGCTTGTCCACCTCGTCCGGACTACGTCCGCCGCCGTGGAAGATCTCGTCCCGGATGAACGACCACATGTCGTCGGTGCCGGGGGCCATGTACGCGAGCCGCTGGTCGTCCAGCCGGATCCCCTCGGCCAGGTCGATCGCGGCGTGCATGATGAGCGTCGGGCAGTAGGCGACGTCCTCGGCGACGAACCGCTCGAACAGCGCCGTGGCGGATGCCCGGCTGTAGCGGTTGACCGACTCCCACTCCACTTCGTTGACCTGCTTGAACCAGTTCGCGTAGTGGAAACCGGGTTCGGGGGAGATGCGGGCCATCGCGGCCTCCATCCGCTCCACGTCGTCGGCGGTGGCGGGCCACAGGCCGTGGACGTGCTCGAAGGACCGCTGTCCCGCGCCGACCTGCTCGTCGAGCGGGATCAGGTCGGACCGGTGGCCGACCACCGGGATGTCCTGCTTGGCGGCCTCGTCCAACAGCGCGAAGTAGGGCTCCCTGCCCAGCCGGGAGTACGCCTTGACGAAGTCCGCTCCGCCGTCCTTCGTCTCGCCGACGGCGCGCCGGGCCTCCTGCTCGGTGGTGACCGAGATGATCGGCGCGTCGTTGAACAGCTCTTCCCACAGGGCGGGGGAGCCGTCCACGATCGGGCCGGCGATGATCGAACGAGGTCCGAGCATCTTGCCCGCCTCCGTCCGCCGCCGCCATTCGTGCAGGTGCGGCTGCCCCCACATCTCGCGTACGGTGGTCACGCCGTTGGCGATGTAGAGGGCGGGAAACAGCCGCTCGTCGTCGTCGCCGCCCTCGCTGTGCACGTGCATGTCGGTCAGCCCCGGCAGCACGTAACGCCCGGTGTGATCATGAGTTTCCGTCCCCGGCGGGATCACGACCTGGGATGCGGGCCCCACCGCCACGATGGTGTCACCGGTCAGCAGGACGGTCTGGTCCGGCAGGGACGGGCCGCCGGTGACGTCGATCACGGTGACATGGGTGAGTGCTATGGGTACGTCGGTGAAGGTCATGTGTACACCGTATGGATCGGCACATTCGCCGACGCGGAAACCTGATGCACTTCCTCAACCGTACTGCTGGTTGGGCGCTGAACGGTAGCTCGCCGGATGGCTCGCGCTCTGCTCTGCACTAGTACGGTTAGGCTGTGACAGAAGTGCAGGATGATCAACGCCCGGCGCAGCGCGTCGTTGCCGAGCTGCGCCGGAGGATCACCGACGGCGTGCTGCGGCCGGGTGATCGGGTGCCTTCCACCCGGCAGATCGTGCGCGACTTCGGTGTCGCCATGGCGACCGCGAGCCGCGCCCTGGCCCTGCTCAGGGAGGAGGGCCTGATCGTCACGCGGCCCGGCTCGGGCAGTGTGGTCCGGGTCCCGGAGTCTCGCGCGCCCGCCGCGCCACGGCTGTCATCCCGCGACCTGACCAGGGCGAAGATCATCGCGGTGGCCGTCGCGGTCGCCGATCGCGAGGGGATCGAAGCGGTCTCCATGCGTGGTCTCGCAGGCAGGCTGGGTGTGGCGGCCATGTCCCTTTACCATCATGTCGCCGGCCGGGACGAGCTCGAACTCCTGATGATCAACGCGGTGTTCCGGGCGCAGCCGCTGGCAGCCGTCCTTCCTGAAGGGTGGCGTGCGCAGCTGGAGGAGATCTACCGGTTGCAGTGGCGGCTCTACCGCCGTCACCCGTGGCTGGCCGGGCTGCTGTCGCTGACGCGACCGCCGTTCGTCCCCGAGGCCATGACCCACAGCGAGCGGACCTTCGCGGCGCTCGCCCAGCTCGGTCTGTCGCCGGACGAGCGCAAGCGCGCGGCCCTCGCGCTCCCCGCACTGGTGCGCGGGCTCGCCCTGACGGCGGCGGAAGACGTACGAGCGGAGCGCGAGACGCGCATGCGCACGACCGACTGGTGGGCGGCCATGGAGAGCGAGGCCAGGAAGAATTTCCGGTCGGGGAACTTCCCTCATCTCGCGTCCGTGGAACAGGCCGTGCTCGCCGAAGACCTGGAGGACGTGTTCGAGTATTCGCTGATGCGCTATCTCGACGGGCTGGCGGGGCTCGCCGAGCAGGAATGACCGGGCTCCCGTTCACCCGCGCGTGCGCTGCTCAACGCACCCGGTCACCGACGCTCGACCCCCATCCGCACTGGCCGTTCAGCCACTTCTTGAGCTGCGGTGTGTAATCGGTGGCGATCCGGCGTGCGCCGCCGTTCAGAGCACGTTTCCAAGCGCCTACGTTGCGGCGCCATGACGGCGGCGGCTCCTCCCACTTGGTGGCGTCGGCCCAGGTCGGCCGTCCGGACAGCACACGCGCCATCCCTGCTGCCCGCACCCGTCGTGTGAGTTCGGCCTGCAGGTCCGGGTTGCGTGAATAGAGGATCACTTCCTGGGTGCGGTAGGTCTCCCTGACCGGGTCCAGGACCTCGCGCCAGGCCCGCGTCCGGACGGCAGCCGACCGGCTGAGCAGAGACTGCCGTGCCTCCGGTTTGATCTCGACCCAGCCGATCATCCGGTTCGCGCGCATGGCGGCGAGCCAGCCGCGGAAGGTGTGGACGGTCTCGCCCTTGTAGGCGCCCCGGGTGATCGTGCGCCCCTTCAGTCTGTCGGAGCCCGCGGCCCACCACAGCTTGTTGATGTTCGCCTTGCGTCCGGTCAACCCCCAGGTCGAGGTGTTGTGCCACATCACGGCCTTGGTGCCGTCCCTGGTCAGCTGTAGATCCGCCTCGACGCCCGAGGCTCCCCAGCTCTTGAACGTGCGGATCGCGGTCGGGTTGTTGGGCTGGCGCACCTGGTCCCTGCTCCAGGTGTCGGAGCCCCGGGCGCCGCTCGGATAGCCGCCGTGCCCGAAGATCAGCGGGCACGGACGTGACGCGGCGGCCTCCACCGGAGCCACGATGACCAGGCTCGCCGCCAGCCCGGCAGCCGACGCGAGAGCAAACGTCGCGCTCCGCATGCACGGCCTCCTCAATGTTGGTGAGTGATCTCGACCGAGCCTGCCTGAGCCTCGCCGCGGCGGTCCACCGGATGACCGAGAGGGAGGGAAATTCGTCCGGCTGCCTGTGTCAACGGCATGCCCGCCAAGGACGTCCGGGCTCAGGCGCTGAACGGCGGCGCCTGACCGCCGATCGTCAAACGGCCGCCGGGCCCCTTCGCCAGCGGGCCGCGGCGGTCCTGACGATCGTGGGCACCAGCCCGCGCACCCCGAGCGCCTGAATCCCGGAAAGCGGACTCCAGTAGTCACGCCAGGTGACGATCTCACCGTCCCGCGCGCGCAGAAGCTGGATGTACGGCATGCGGTACGGCCTGCCGGAGCTCACCACCCGCCCACGTCCTTCGTACTCGGCGACGACGACCTCCGGATCGACGGTCTCATGGACGTGGAGCCCGTGAAAGCCGGTCAGTTCCAGCGGAGTGGAGGTGATCGAGGTGAGGTAGCGCCGGATCTCCTCCCGGCCCCGCAGGAACTTCGGCACCCCGGGTGGCGCGAAGGGCAGTTCGTGTGTCCCGTCGGCCGCGAACATGTCGGCGAAGCCGTTCAGGTCCTTGGCGAGGAAGAGCCGCTGCGCGCGTTCGAGGATCGCTGTGGGAAGGGTGCCGGGCGTCGGCATGGTGGTCCCGTCATTCGGTCTACAGTCGTTGACTGAACGGATGCTAACGCGAGCCGGTTCATTGGGTCAACGACTGTAGACTCAAGTTTCATGTCCGATCACCGTCCTCGCCTGTCCCGGGCCGAGCGGCGCAGACAGACCGAGAACCGGATTCTGGCCGCCGCTCGCCGGCTCTTCGCCACCCTCGGATATGACCGCACCACGATCAGGGGAGTCGCCGCCGCCGCGGAGACCGACCCCGGGCTGGTGATGCGCTACTTCGGCTCGAAGGACGCGCTGTTCGCCCGGGTCGCCGAGGTCGCGCCCGACCAGCCGGTGGCCGGGACACCGGAAGAGGTCGCCGAACTCCTGCTGGCCGCCGTGGCGGGCAAACTGGAGTCCGATGCCCCGGGCACCCTGGCGATGCTGCGTTCCATGCTCACGCACCCGGACGCCGGCGACGAGGTGCGCGCCGCGATCGCGGAGCAGCAGCGGCAGGTGTCCGCCTCGCTCCCCACCGACGACGCGGTTCTTCGCGCCGGGCTCGTCGGCGCCCTCACCATCGGGGTCCTGCTGAGCCGCCACCTCCTCCAACTGGAAGGGGTGAGGGACGCCGGAGCGGCGGAGATCGTCAGCGTGCTCCGGCCCGCCGTACACGCCATCACCCAGGGCGCGGCCGAACCCGATCCGCGGTCACCGCGCCGACGTTGAAGGACCGGCCACCGCCCCAGGACCGAGGGATTCCCGGCTACGGCAGGCGCAGGCCGCGCAGCCGCGTCCACGACAGCAGCACGTGCACCCGGTCCGGCAGGCCCAGCTTGGTCAGGACGCTCGACACGTGCACCTTCACGGTGTAGCGGCTGATGACGAGCCGGCGGGCGATCTCGTCGTTGGACAACCCTTCGGCGATCAGCTCACACACCTGCCGTTCGCGCTCGGTGAGCCGGTCGGCCGCCGCAAGCAGCGCCCTGTCGGCGTCGGTGGGCAGTGCGGGCTGCAACGCTTCGATCATCCGGGTGGTCGCCTCCGGCGCCAGCACCGACTGGCCGGCGGCGACGATCCTGATGCCGTCGCGGATGCGCTCGCCCGGCGCGTCCTTGAGCAGGAAGCCGCTGGCCCCGGCCTGCAGCCCGGCGTAGACGTAGCTGTCCAGATCGTACGTCGTGAGAATGAGCACCCGGCTGTGCCCGCCGGCGATGCGGCGGGTGGCTTCGATGCCGTCCATGCCGGGCAGCCGGATGTCCATGAGCACCACGTCAGGACGGTGCTCCGCGACGGCGGCCACGGCGGCGGCACCGTCACCCACGGCGGCCACCACGGTCAGGTCGTCCGCCGCCCCGACCAGGCGGACCAGCGCCTCGCGAAGCAACTGCTCGTCGTCGCAGACCAGGACGCGGATGGCGGTCATGAAACCTCCCGCAGCGGCAGCGTCGCGCACACCTCGAACATCTCCCTCCCCGAACTCACCTCGACGGTGCCGCCGAGCAGCCCGACGCGTTCGCGCATGCCGATCAGCCCCACCCCGCCCGGCCCGCCGGCGGGGGCTCGAGCGGGGACGGCGTTGACGACCGTGATCCTCAGGTGGGTGTCGGTGTAGTCGAGCGACACCCGTACGTCCACGGGCCCGGCGTGCTTGGTGACGTTGGTCAGCGCCTCCTGGACGACGCGGTAGGCGGCCAGCTCGATGCTGGTGTCGACGTGCCGTACGTCGCCGGAGCGGATCAGGCTCGCCCGTGGCCCGCCCGGCGGGATGGCCGCCACCAGAGCGTCGAGCTGGTCCAACCGCGGAGGAGGGGCGAGCGGATCGTGCCCCGGCGGCGCCTGCCTGAGCACGCCGAGCAGCCGCCGCAACTCGGCGAGGGACTCCCGGCCGGTACGGGCCACTCGCCGCAGCGTCTCCTCCATGTCGTCACGGGTGTCCGCGCCGGCCTCCGCGTCCAGCACCATGGTGGTGACCGAGTGGTTGAGAATGTCGTGCAGTTCCCTGGCCAGCAGCGTCCGCTCGCGCTCCGCCGCACGTCGCTCGGCCAGCTCACGTTCGGCCTCCAGCCGCCGCGAGCGGGCCTGCAACTCGTGGATGCGGTCACGGCGGCGCCCGTCCATGCGTCCCATGACCCAGAACCCGACGACGAGCATCGCCGCCACCGCGTACACGGCCACCACCCGCAGCGGGTCACCGAGTGTCACCAGCGTGACCGGCAGCCCGATGCCCAGCAGCGCCAGCACCGCCGCGACGCCGAGCCACCGGTGGCCGCCCCGGCCCCACGCCCCGAGGCGGGACGCGGCGACCAGCGGCGCCACCAGGACGGGCATCTTGACGAGGATCAGCGCCAGCTCAAGGACGACGCTCACACCCAGCGCGGAGAGCGGGAAGCGGCGCGACATCATCAGCGCCGCCGACTGCGCGCCCGCCAGCGCCAGTTGCACGCCCGGCTCGTCACCGGGCACGACCAGCCAGGCGGCCAGCGGCGGCAACAGAGCGGGCAGCCCGGCGCTCAGCCACTCCAGCCGGGTTTCGCGTTGCGCCGGATCGCTCTCGTACGTGCCCAGCCGGCCGCCACCAGCACCACCACCGGTGCCCACGGCAGCAGCGCGATCGTCCAGCTCAGCCCGAGCGGCGGGCCCGGCTGGCCGATCGCCTGGACCGGCAGGACTCCCGTCGAGGTCGCGCCCGCTCTCTCCACGGCGAACTCGAACCGCCATGTGCCCTCCTCAGGCAGTGAGACGACGTCCAGCCCCCAGACCTGTCCCGCGCGGGGATGCCGCGGCAACACGATGGCATCGCCGCGGCGCTGCAGGACGATGCCCTTCAGCCCTTTGCGGTCGCCACTGGGCGACACGGTCGTGACCAGGCCCGTGCGCCCGCTGATGCCGCCCGCCGGTTCGAAGGTGAAGTCGAGCGACTGCAGGGCGCGGACCGGCCACTCCGTGAACCCTACGGTGATCGGGGCTCCGTCGCTCATGGAGACGGTCTCCGTGTGCACGATCTCGCCTGGGAGCGGGGCGGCGGCGGCCGGCCCCGCGGCGGTCGTCACGGTCAGGGCCGCCGCCAGAGCCACCAGGACGCGCCTCATGCCGCCACCGCCTGCGGGGCGGAGAGGCCGCGCTCGTTGAAACGGCGCAGCAGGACGGCGCACTGCCAGCCCAGCCATCCCGTCGCCGCGCCCAGGGCGGTCGCCGTGATCAGGGTGATCGGCAGGTTCATCTCCAGGATGCCGAGCCCGCCGTAGAAGAGCGCGGTGTTGGTTCCGGCCAGCGCGCCGGCCGCCATCGCGATCCGCACCGGCCGCACCGCGCGCCGCACCGCCCAAGCCGTCATGGCGCCGGCCAGCAGCGCGACGAGCGGATAGGTGACCGGGAACCCGATCAGCGCCTGTGGCATGTTCGCGGCGTAGTCGCGCATCGGCTGGCCGATCGCCTCGGCGTACCACCGGGTGGCGGCCGGGGCGAACAGTGACAGCCCGCCTTGGACGAGCACGAACGTCAGCCCTGTCGCGGCGGGCCAGTGCCAGGAGCGAGTGAGGCCGATGACCAGGCTGAGGATGAGCGCCGCCGCCGCGCTCAAGCCCAGGACGCGGGGCGCCACGCCGGGCAGCCATTCGAAGATCATTTCGGACACCATGCCGAAGGCCGACGTCGAGCCGAGGGTGGCCAGGCCGACGGCCAGGGCCAGGCCCCATCGTTCGGCCCGGGTACGCCGCAGCACGGCGAACGCCATGATCATGGCGAAGATCTCGACCTGGATGGACAGTCCGAGTCCGAAATGCGACGGGGTGGTCCCGGCGGCGATGTCGAAGCCGTAGACCTCGTGCCACCACAGGTCGGAGCCCGCGTACAGGAGGTTGCCCGAGGCGCCCAGCCCGCCCACCAGGAACGGCCACGGCGCCCGGAACGTGCGCAGCACCGTCACGGAGGGCGTGCTGGTGGGCGCGCCACGCGCCCAGGTGGACTGCAGCACCACGATCAGGCAGGTGAGCCCGATGATGCCGGTGCCGGCGTAGAGGAGCAGGTGCGGGGCGGTCCAGAAGTCGTCGGGCCCGACGTCGCCGTGCCACTGCCCGTCCCAGACCATGCCGGTCAGTAACGTGGCGTAGCCGAGGAGCAGGGACCAGGCGCCGGTGACCTCCCGGCGGGGGATGTGGGGACGTTCGACTGACATGGGAGTCACTCCTAAGCGGTGATCAGGGTGTTGACTTTGATGACCTCGGTGCCCGAGCTGCCGCGCACCCGGATGCCGATCTCCCAAGGGCCCGTCATGGTGAACAGTTCACCGCGGGCCACATAGCGGCCAGGCCCGTCGGACCGGGCCGGAAGCTCCGGTGTGGTGTGCCCCATGTGCGGCATCACCGCGGAGATGGAGACCTCAGCCGGGGACGCCGGTTGGAGCTCGACGCGCACTTCGAGCGGGCCAAGACGGGGTTCCAGCCGCACCACGACGGCGTGGTGGGTGCCCCGGCCGCGCAGCTCGGCCGGTCCGGGAGCGGGTCCCGCTTGGAAGAGCCAGACGATCCCGGCCACGATCAGCAGCACGGGCAGGACGATGTACAGGCGGCGCCTCATCGGCCGCTCCCTTCCTCGGCGACCTCGATGACGTGGGGTACGGTGACGATCCGGTAGTCCTCGGCGTACTGGATCCAGACCAGATAGCGGCCAGGCCGGGGAAAGCTGAAGACGAACTCGAGCCGTGGCCCGTAGCGGGCGACCGACTCGTCCGGCATCCGGGCGGCGGTGGCGTCGGCCATGGAGCGGGCCTCATGGACGTGGCCGAGGTAGCCGCCGTCATGGCTGCGCAGGATCAGATGGCCGGCCATACCGAGCCATGGCCGCAGGGCGGTGGCGCCGGTGTCGAGCGTGAGGCGGATCGGACGTCCGGCCACGGGCCGCGCGGGCTCGGCCACCGGCCGCGCACCGGTGACAGGCACCTCTTCCCGATCGCCGTGATCCGGGCCGGGTACGGTGAACGCGCCCGAGACGAGCTGGCCGCCCGCACCGGCCCGTTCGAACTCGGCGTACACGAGGTGCCGTCCCGGCTGCTCCGCGCGCAGCCGCACCTCATAGACGCCCGGCGCGGTCCTGATCGGATGCACGTGCCGGAAGAAGCGGCCGTCGTCGCTGGTCACGACGAGATGTGTCAGGGCGGCGTGGTGCTCGGCCAGGTCGTCCGCCGGGGCCCCGGTGGAGCCGTCGAACAACGTCACCCGCAGCCGGTAGGCCGATCGGAGGGCGGGTCGCTCCGGCGCCACCTCCACCAGCGGCTGCGCGTTCGGCCGGGTGAGCGTCTCGGGAGCCGGGGCCCCCTCCGGCGCGAACCAGGGCGAGATCGCTCCGGTGGTGAACGCCACGACGATCGCCACCGCGAACGTCCCCGCGAGACCCACCGCCACGCCCCTGCGCCGGAGCGCCGCACTCGCCAGCGCGCCGAGCAGCGCCACCGCCCCGCACGCGAAGGCCGCGTACACGACGATCTCCCACCGCGGCGTGCTCGGCACCAGCAGGTCGAACGGCAGCACCGACCGCTCCCCGCCCGCCCGCACCTCCAACTCGTGGGGCCCCACATCCCCGGCGCGCAGGATGGCCGGGTACATGCCGGGCCGCCCGCCCACGACCCGCACGGAGGCCGTGGACGACCCGCCGTTCTCGACGGACCGGACGGCCAGCTCGACCTGCCCGCCCTTACCGGGGTCGTGCGCGACCACGTCCACCTGCAGCGGAGCCGGTACGCGGATGCTCGCCCGCACCACGACGGTGAGTTCCATGCCGCCGATCGTCTGGGCGAACCGCGCATCGGCCTCGGCGTCCCTGCCGTGCGCGGCCGCGGGGGACGCCCAGGCGAGCAGGGCCACAAGGGCGAGCAGGACCGGGGTCAGACGGTTGATCACGACCTTGAGCGTAGGAACCGGCCCGCATCCGCCACATCGGCCGACGGCACTGACGTGCCTAGTTCCACGGAACTACCGGCTCCGCCCCTCGGCCCGGCGCCGCTTCATCGCCACGTAGCCGCTGCGTCGGGTGTCCGAGGTGCTGTTGCCGGGGCGGAGGCCCAGGTAGAGGATGCGGCGCTCGACGGCTACGTGCTCAAGCTGGCCGCCGACACCTGGGCCGCGGCCTCCGGCGACGGGAAACAGGAGGCCGTACGCGGAGCACGGTGGACGTCCACCGGGGCTGGTCTCGGCCTCGGGCAGTACGGCGACCATCGCCGTGCCGCGCGCTGCTGGCGTGCGCCTGCCTGGTGCTGCCGCTCCGGCGGGCCCGGCCGATCGTCACTCTGAGCCAGGGGGCTTCGAGCCACCCTCGAAGCCGCCTTGACGTCATCACACTCCGGCAGGTCGCGTGAGCTCGGAAACGACGACAACATGATGGGCGCGTGACCCGACCGGAGTCGGGTGTCGCCGCGATCGCGACCACACCCGACTCCGGTTCTCGGTCAGCCCGCCTGCTGCTGCTCGGCTGCGGCGGAGCGTTCGGCCTGCCGCTTGACCTCGCGGATCTGCTGGTCGGTGACGACCAGGTTGCCGAATTCCTTGACCGCCTGGTAATAAGTCCAGGCGAGCCCGTCACAGGTCGCCTTGGACACTCCCGAGTAGCGCGCGCACACCTGACGCATATCGAAGTAGAAGGCGTCGTCTATGCGCGGTTTGTTGGCCGGGAATTGGCTGACGTCCTTGTAATTGCGGTAGCCGAAGTCGTGCCGTCGGCACGACATCCGGAAATCGAAGCCGAGAGGCTGGTCGGGGCTGCTCGAACAGAGGTCGGTGGACCAGTCGAAGGCGTAGTCGGCCCAGGCAGACTGGTTCTCCCACGCGTTGCGCCACGCGTTGGCGCTCGTGGTGGTGGGCTGGCTGAACGAGGAGAGAGCGGCGAGTTTCTGCTCCAGCGTCACCGCGTGGGCCGGCAAGGCGAATCCGAATAAGGCGAACAGAAGGACGACGGCGGGGGTGAGGGGGGCGATTGAACGTCTGACCATGAAAGTCTGCTCCAGATGCCCGGGGAGATGGCAGGCTGTGCCTGATGTCCTTACGATGACGCGCGGTTCCGGGAAAATCCGAAGCAGATCTTGCCCAAACTTCCGGGCAGGCTTCGCACAGCATTGATCTTTACAGGGCGGCGCGCTTCTGTCAGCTGCGCAGTCAGCGGAGGGTGCGCCGGGCCAGCAGCAGCCGTGCCGACCAGCCGGCGGCCCACAACAGGAGCAGGGCCACGAGCGCGCCACCCAGCATGATCGTCAGCCCGGCGCCGATGTTGGCCCCGACCGTGCCCGCCGTCACGACCCGCCAGCCGGCTCCCACGACGGCGCCCGCGGCCAGCACCGGGATCAGCGCCGCCCACCACCGGCGGTCGAAGCGGCGCCGCCGCGACGCCCGCACCAGCAGCGTCGCCGTCACACCCGCCACCACCAGCGCGCCCACGCCGGCCGCGCCCTCGGCCCACGGGCCCAGGCCGGGCGGGCTGATCACGTGGTCGAGGGCCGTGCCGGGCGGCACGTCCGCGCTGAGGTCGCCCACCAGCCACCAGACGGCCACCGGTACGGCCAGCGCGCAGCCCGCGGCGGCCACGAGAAGGCCCCGTCCTGAAGGCGATGCCGTGTCTGCCATGAGTAAAGTCTTACCGCCCCGCGGGCGGGCATGCGCGCGTCCTGCGGCGTCCGCCGCCCAGCGGCTGCACCGAGCACCTGACCACGGTGTGGGTGCCGAGCGTGATGGGCGGTTCGGCCAGCGGATCCTTGCCCGACAACGCCAGGCGTACGGCGGCCCGGCCCAGTTCGGTGTGCGGCAGGTGAACGGTGGTCAGCCCGATGTCCTCGGCGGGGGGCACGTCGTCGTAGCCGACGATCGAGACGTCATCGGGGACGCGCAGCCCGTGCTCGCGCAGTGCCGTGACGGCCCCGGCCGCGATGAGGTCGGTCGCGGCGAAGATCGCGGTGAAGTCGCGCGGCCCCTCGGTCAGGCGCCGCTTCATCGTCACGTAGCCGCTGCGCCGGTCGAAGTCGCAGCGCATCTCGAGCGTGGGATCGGAGGCGACGCCATGATCGGCGAGGGCCGCGCGATAACCCGCGACCCGGGTGTCCGACGTGCTGTTGCCAGGGCGGAGGCCCAGGTAGAGGATGCGGCGGTGCCCGGCCGACAGCAGGTGGGCGGTGATCGCGTGGGCTCCGCCGGTGTTGTCGAAGTCGACCGTGAAGGCCGGCACCCCGTCACCGAGCGGCGGCCGGCCGCACAACACCAGGCGGGAGCCGGAGGCCGCCAGCCCGTGCGCGTAGCGCGACATGCGTTCGCGGTAGTCGTCGTCGAGCACCACGCCGCCCACCAGGATCACCGCCTCGGCCCGCTGCTCGCGCATGGTCCGGACGCAGGTCAGCTCACGCTCGGGGTCGCCGCCCGTGGTGCAGATGAGGGACAGGCGGCCCTCGGCGGCGGCCCGCTCCTCCACCCCCTGGGCGATGAGGGCGTAGTAGGCCGAGGCGACCGAGTGGATGACGATGGCCACCGCGCCGGGCGAGGCCACGGACAGTGCCCTGGCCTGCGCGTTGGGCACGTAGTCGAGCTCGCGCACCGCGCGCAGCACCTTGCGCCTGGTGCTCGGGTGCACCGGATAGTCACCGGCGAGCGTGCGGGAGACGGTCGCCACCGAGACGCCCGCGTACGTGGCGACGTCGCGGATGGTGACGCGCCTAGCCGGTCCAGACAACGCGTTCCCCCACGGGTCCATGCCGGCGGTAGCGGGGCTCGCGGCCGAGCCGGACGTCGACCCGCGAGCCGGCGGCGTCATTCCACGAGACCTGCTCACCGTGCACCGAGATCCGCGGGCCCTCGGCGTACGGAGCCCGCCCCAGCCGCACCGCCGAGACGAAGATCGCCGCGCGATCGCCCGGGTGGGTGCCGACGAGGTAGGGGGTGGCGGAGTGGGCGCCGAACGCGTTCTCCTCGTGGCGCAGCGCGGCGGCGGCCGTGTGCCAGCCGTGCAGCCCGGCGATCTCGCTGACCAGGTCCTTCCCGGCCGCAGCGGTCACCGAGGCGGTCACCGAGGCGGTGAGCCCGCCCGGCGTGACCTCGCACGGCTCGCCGGAGGCGACGGCGTGCCCGCCGTCGCGGACCACGCTGCCCGCGGGGGCGCTCACCCGGTGCACGCGGACCTCCCACGGGCCGTCGAGCACGGACGCGGTCTCCACGACCACCTCCCCGTCGGCGTAGCGGGAGGCGGCGAAGCCGTCGGCGACGCCGATGCGCTCGATGCGGCGGCGGCGGGTGGCCCGCCCGTCGGGCAGCAGCACGGTGAGGTGGTTGTCGATGTTCTCGGCCCGGCCGCCGGGGCCGGTCTCCGGCGCGGTGTGCGTCGAGTAGCCGAGCTTGGCGTAGTGGGGGTCGTCCCCGGCGGTGTCGGGGTCGTTGCCGTCGCTGCCGTGGTTGACCAGGCGGGTGACGCCCTCGCTGCGGTGCAGCAGCCAGCCGGGCGCGGGGAGGGCCAGGCTGAGGTCGCCGGCGTCGGGTGCGGCGGCCGGAGCGGTCCACACCGGGTGGGCGGGGCCGAGCAGCAACCCGAGGAAGCCCTTGCTCGCCCAGTAGGGGGAGGCCGGTCCCGAGTAGCTCTGGGTCACGGGCAGGAAGGGGCGGTGCCAGCCCAGGCTGAGCAGGCCCCGCTCGTCGGGCACGCCGTGGGCGGCGAAGTGGTCGAGGGTGCGGCCCGCCATCAGGCGGGTGGCGCCCGGCTCGATCGGGGAGGCGTCGAAGAGCGCGCCGAGCCAGAGCGGGGCCAGGCTCGCCATCCGGTAGGTGAGCGAACGTCCCTGGTGCATGGGGGCGCCGTCGGGGGCGAACAGGTGCCGGTAGCCGTCGAGGAACGTGCGGAGCCGTTCCCGGTGGACCGTCGCGTCGGCGCCCGACATCCTCGTCCACAACAGCGTGTAGAGGTGGATCGCCCAGCCGCAGTAATAGTCGTAGTTCTGGCCGGCGCCGTCGGTGTACCAGCCGTCGCCGACGTACCAGCGTTCCACGTCGGCGAGGTGCCGGTCGATCTCGTCCTGGTCGTACGGACCGCCGACCCCGGCGAGGAACTGCTCGACGATCACCTTGAACAGCACCCAGTTGCACGGCCATGCGTGTTTGCCCACGATGCCGCCCAGCCAGGCGACCACCCGCTCCTGGACCACGGGGTCGAGCCGGTCGAAGAGCATCGGCCGGGTCTCGTGCAGCGCGATCGCGACGGAGGCGGCCTCGACGATGCTCTGGTGGCCGTCGGCGATGGGCGGCCAGGCGAACTCGTGGCCGGGGTCGGTGCCGTGTCCGAGCCCTTCGGCGTAGCGCTCCAGCAGGGCCGCGGGCGCGGCGGCCGGGTCGCCGGCGAGGCGGAACGCGGCGAGCAGGAAGGTGCGCGCGAACCCTTCGAGCCCGTCGGACTCCGGCCCCGACCTGCTGGTGCGGCCGGGCAGCCGGTATTGCGCGTGACCAGGGGTGGCGTAGGGAGTCACCGCGTCGAGCAGCCCGTCGGCGACGTCGACCCAGTGCTCGCGAGCATGGTCACCGCGCATGAGACCTCCATGGTAACGGGTTACATCGAGTCCGGCCCGACGATAGGCAGCCGCCCTGTGGCGCGTCAATGGCCGACGTGGCCGTGGAGTGAGGGCCTGGGGAGGACGGTGAACCATCGGGCGGAACCGGCCATGGCAGGCCGTGCATGGTTGCTAGTAACCGGTTACTACGACCGTCGGCTCTTGGGCGCCGCCGCGACCTGATCAGGTGTTCACGTGGGCACGGGCCCGCCACAGGAGATAGACGAAGTATGGCGTGCCGATCAGCGCCGTGACGAGCCCCGCCGGCACCTGCGCGGGGGCGATGACCGTACGCCCCAGCGTGTCGGCCAGGCTCACCAGCAGCGCACCGAGCAGCGCCGCCACCGGCAGGACCCTGGCCGTGCGCGCGCCCACCATGGCGCGGGCGGCGTGCGGGGCGACCAGGCCGACGAAGGAGACCACCCCGACCGCCGACACCGCCGTGGCGGTGAGCAGCACAGCGCCGGCGAGCGCGGTCAGGCGCACCGGTTCCAGGGACACACCCAGGATGCGCGGGCTGTCCTCGTCGAGGGAGAGCAGGTCGAGGTCCCGGCGCAGCCAGGCCAGCAGCGGCACGGCCAGCAGCAGGGCCAGCGCGACCGGGATCAGCTGTGCCGGCACGCGGCCGTACGTGGAGCCGGACAGCCAGGTCAGGGCCAGGGCGGTGTTCCACGGGTCGGCCTTGACGATGATCAGCACGGTGAGGCTCGTACAGGCGTACTGCACGGCGATGCCGATGAGGACGAGCCGGTCGGAGCTCAGGCCGCCGCGCCAGGCCAGCCCGTAGACCAGGCCGAAGGCGATCAGCGCGCCGACGCCGGCCGCGCCGGTCATGGCCCAGATGCCGGCCACCGGCGCCATGGTCAGCAGCGAGATCGCGCCGACGCCCGCCCCGGCCGTGACGCCGAGCACGCCCGGCTCGGCGAGCGGGTTGCGGCACACCGCCTGCACGGCCGTGCCCGCCACGGCCAGCGCCACCCCCGCGAGCACGGCGGCCAGGACCCGCGGGTAACGCTGGTCGAGCACGAACGTCAGGGCCCGGCCCGTACGGCCCTGCAGCCAGTTGAGCACGTCACCGGTCAGGAGCCACCGGTCGCCGGCGAGCAGGCCGAGGACCAGCGCCCCGGCCAGCAGCGCCGCGAGCATGCCGGCGACGGTCAGGAAGGCCGCGCGCGACCGGGTGGAGCCGACGCGCGCGGCCGGCGGGCGGCGCGTCGGCCCTGCGTCCCGGTAGCGGCGGGCCAGCCACACCATCGCGCCGGCGCCGAGCAGCGTGGTCACGACGCCCGGCGGCACCTCCACCCCGGCCTGCGCGCCCATCACGGCACGCAGCGCGATGTCGGAGCCGAGCACGATGAGCACGCCGGCCAGTCCCGACAGGGGAAGCAACGACCTGTGCCGGTGCAGCCCGGGGATCGACCTCGGCAGCAGCCGGACGATCACCGGGGCGCAGAGGCCGACGAATCCGATCGGCCCGGCCACGGTCACCGCCGCGGCCGCCAGCACGATGGCCAGCAGCGTCAGCCACATCCGCAGGCGCCGTACATGCACGCCCAGCACCGAGGCCGTGTCGTCGCCGAGGCCGAGGATGTCCAGCCGCGGCCCGGCCAGGATCGCCGCCGCCATCGCGACCGCGATCACGGGGCCGAACTGGGTGACGGCGCGCAGGTCGCCCTGCACGAGGGAGCCGCTGCCCCAGGCGTACAACCCGGTGGTCTCCTCCTCGAAGAGGATCATCACGAGGTTGGTGAGCGAGCTCATCGCCATCGCCGTGGCGGAGCCGGCCAGGATGAGCCGGGTCGTGCCGTTGCGCCCGCCCGCCGACATGGCCATCACCAGGGCGGCCGCGGCCAGCCCGCCGACCAGGGCGAGCCCGCCGGACACCGGCAGGGGCAGCGTCAGGCCGAACGCGGCGGCCGTGGCGACGGTGAGGTGGGCGCCGGAGCTGACCGCCAGCGTGTCCGGCGAGGCCATCGGATTGCGGGCGATCGACTGCAGCAGCGAGCCGGCCACGCCCAGCGCGCAACCGACGGTGACGCCGGCCAGCAGCCGGGGCAGCCGCGAGGCGAGCAGCACACGGGCGGCCTCCTCGCCGCCGCCGGACGGCCCGTTGACGAGCAGGGCCAGGAGGTCGAGCGCGCCCACCGACGAGGTGCCCTGCGTCACGTGCACGGCGGCCACCAGGACGGTGGCGGCCACGGCGAGCAGGAAGACCCCGGCGGCTCCCAGCCGTCTCAGGGGCGTGGCCGGGGGCGCCGGGGTCAGGACGGGGACGCTCAACCCGCGTACGCCTTCACCAGCGCCTCGGCGTACTGCCGGCACGACAGCGGCCCGCCGAAGGTCCAGATGCCGTCGGGCAGCTTGGTGACCTGCCCCTTGGCCACGAACGGCAACGACTTCCAGATGGCGTTGTCCTCCAGGCCGTCGGCGAACACGTCCACGCCGTCGGAGGCGTTGTAGAAGAAGCGGATGTCGGGGTCCTTCAGCGCGGACAGGCCCTCGACGTCGGTGGCGCCGAGCCCCCACACCTCGTCGACCTTGCCGGTCCAGGCGTTCTTCAGCCCGAGGCGGATGGCGACCTGGGAGACGAGCGAGCCTTCGCCGAAGGGACGGATGGAGATCGTGCTGCCCTGCTTCCACCCGTCGGCCATGATGAACGGCTTGCCTGCTGCGCCGGCGGCGGCGATCTTCTCCTTGGCGGCGGTCATCGCGGCGTCGAAGTCGGCCATGAGCTTGCCGGCCTCCGCCGTCCTGCCGACGGCGGTCGCGATCCTGTCGAGGTCGTCGCGCATGCGCGTGAGGTTGTCCTTGGCGTCGCTGCCCTCGAACGCCAGCACGGGCACGAACTTCTCCAGCTGGCTCACCAGCGCCGTGTCGCGTCCCGACTCCATGACGACGAGGTCGGGCTGGAGCGCGCTGATGGAGTCGACGCTGGGCTCCTGCCGGCTGCCGACGTCCTTGACCGAGGCGTCGAGCTTGATCGAGGTGTTCCAGGTGGCGTAGCCCTTCACGTCGGCCACGCCCACGGGCATGACGCCGAGCGAGGCCAGCATCTCGGTCTCGCCCCACTCCAGGCTGACGACCCTGGTCGCCGGGCGGTCGAGGGTGACCTGCTTGCCGCGGTCGTCGGTGACGGTCACGGGGGCGGCGGCCGAGCCGCCGGGGGAGGGGGCCTGCTCGGCAACGGGGGCCTCGGTGGTGCCGCAGGCGCCGAGGGTCACGATCGCGGCGAGCGCTGTCAACGCGCTGCGCAGTGAGGTCATGGTGGTTCCTGTCATGTCGTGGCGGGGACGTCTCGGGTGTGCCGGCCGATCGGCCGGGTGATCACGGTCCCCGTCCTGGGGTCGTGGCTGACCTCGATGCGGATGCCGTACGTGTCGCTGAGCCGGTCCTCGGTGAGGACCTGCGCGGGCGGGCCGTCGGCGAGGACCCGGCCCTCCCGCAGAAGTACGACGTGATCGGCGATCTCGGCGGCCTGGTTGAGGTCGTGCAGCACGACGCCGATCGCCACGCCGTGCTCGTCGGCCAGATCGCGGACGAGTTCCAGCAGCTCGACCTGGTAACGCAGGTCGAGGAACGTGGTGGGCTCGTCGAGCAGCAGCACGCCGGTGTCCTGCGCGAGGCAGGTGGCCAGCCACACGCGCTGCAGTTCGCCGCCGGACAGCTCGTCGACGGGACGTCCGGCCATCGCCGTCACTCCGGTCAGCTCCATCGCCCGGCGGACGGCCTCGGCGCCGCCGGGGTCGCCGGCTCTCCAGCGCCCCCTGTAGGGGTGCCGGCCGTACCCGACGACGTCGCGGACCTGCACGCCGCCCGGGGTGGGGCGGCTCTGCGCCAGGAGCGTCACGCGCCGCGCGAAGTCGCGGGCCGTCAGGTCGAGCGCGCGGGCGCCGTCGGCCAGCGTCACCGTGCCGCGGTCAGGGCGGTGCAGGCGGGCCAGGGCGCGCAGCAGCGTGGACTTGCCGCTGCCGTTCGGCCCCACCAGCGCGGTGACGCGGCCGGGCCGCAGCGCGATGCGGCCGTCCTCGACCACGGTGGTTCCGTGGTAGCTGAGGCACAGCTCCGCCCCGCGCAGAGAGATCTCCTCGGTCATGAGGATAGGTTAGGCTAACCTTGCCCAATAATCACTATGTCGCGGTTGTGCACTTTACGGACTATTGGGCGTTCTCCGGGCGGGCCGGCGCAACCACAGACCGCCGGTGGCGGCGAGGGCCAGCAGCAACCCCGTCGCGACCAGCACCCGGCCGTCGGGCCCCGCCATGCCGCCGCCCCCGGTCGCCACGCCGCCCTCGGGGGTCTCCGTCACGGTCCTCGTCGTGGTGGGGGCCGGGCTGGTGGTCGTGTCCTCCGGCGTGGAGGTGCCGGGGTCGGGCGTCGGCGAACCGGTGGACTCGTCAGGGGTGGGACTGGAGCTCGGATCGGCCGTCCCGCCGACGGTGAGCGGATATTCCCGGAGCGAGTCCTTGTCGGCGACCTCGCACTCGATCACGGGCTCCTGGGGAGTGGGGCCGAAGTTGACGGCGGCCGCGTGCACCGTGCCCGTGCCGGGGGAGGTCGCGGTCGTCCTCAGCTCGACGGTCGTCGCGGGCAGCGTGATCGGCTGGCCCGGGGTGACGGTGCCGAGCTGGCCGACGCCCGTCGCGGAGGTCAGCCGGTCGATCCCGCTGATGCCGGCGTAGGCGTACATCTTGAGCCCGTCCACGCCCGTCGTGGGGGCGAGCAGGCGGGTGGAGCCGACGTAGGAGCCGCGCCAGCCGATCGTCATCTGCGTGCCGACGGTGGCGTCCGTGGGCACCGTCAGCTCGATGTCGAGGTTGATCTGCTGCTGCATGCCCGTCGCGGTGGTTTCGCACGTGTACGCCACCGTGTCGGCGTGCGCCGCCGAGGGCAGCGCGGCGTACGCGAGGGCCAGGGCTAAGGCCGGAACGGCCAGTCGTGCACGCAAGGCGGCTCCTTGAGGCAGATGGTGCGCAAGAGGAGACGGCGCACGACGGCCTTTGGTTGACAGGGGTGTCCGCATCGGGACAACGCCAGCTTTTCACGTCCCGGCCATTACTTGGCTGATTACTGACATGTCCGAGTTTCGCCACTGTCGAAAGCTCCATGACCAGCGCAGTTGTGTCACATTGGATCGGCTGAAATGTCGTACATGCCGGAGGAAAGTGATGTGGCCTGGTCGATGGACCCGGCGATGGGCCGCGGTCGCGGCCGCGCTGGCGATGAGCGTGACACCGGTGCCGGGAGCGCGGGCCGACGCCGTGCCGGAACTCTTACCGGCCGCCGAGCCGCGCAGTTACGACGTCACGCTGATCACCGGTGACAAGGTGCACATCGCCGTCGGCGAGGACGGCAGGCAGCGGGCGAGCGTGACCCCGCGCGACCCGGCCCGTTCCGGTTTCCGCATGGTGGACCACGGCGGCGAGTTGTCCGTGCTGCCCGCCGACGTGGCGGACCTGGTGCCGGACAGGCTCGACCCCGCGCTGTTCAACGTGACCGCGCTGGCCGCCCAGGGCTACACCGACCAGCAGACCGGCTCGCTCCCGCTGATCGTGCAGCAGGACGCGGGCGCGGCGCCTCTCACTGGGCCCCTCGCCGGGCTGAAGGCCGGCAACCGGCTGGAGAGCATCGGCGCGATCGGGGCGGAGCTCGCCAAGAAGGACGCCGCCGCGTTCGCGGCCGGTCTGGTCACCGGCTCCGGCCTGGCGGCCGGCGTGCGCAAGGTCTGGCTCGACCGCAAGATCACCTCCCGGCCGGTCACGAGCGCGTCCACCGCCGGCGCAGCGGCGGCACGCACCGGCGACGGTGACGGCGCGGGCACCACCGTCGCCGTGCTCGACAGCGGGATCGACGCGGCCCACCCCGACCTGGCGGGCAAGGTCGCGGGCGCACGCGACTTCACCTACGACGGCGACCCGGCCGACCGGTACGGCAGCGGCACGGCCATGGCGGGTGTCATCGCGGGCAGCGGCGCGGCGTCAGGAGGCACGTACACGGGCGTCGCTCCCGGGGCACGGCTGCTCAACGGCAAGATCATCGATGAGTCGGGCAGCGGGCTGGCCTCCTGGGCGATCGAGGGCCTGGAGTGGGCGTCGGGGGAGGCGGGCGCCGAGGTCGTGACGATGGCGGTGGGCGTTCCAGGAGCGGGCGGCCCGCTCACCGACGCCGTCAACAGGCTGACCGCCGAGAACGGCACGCTCTTCGTCATGAGCACCGGCGACCGGGGCTGCGAGGCCTGCGTCGACAGCCCCGCAGACGCCCAGGCGGCGCTCACCGTCGGCGCCGTCGACGGCCAGGGCGGGCTCGCGGACTTCTCCGCGTACGGGCCGGTGGGCCTGCACCGCGCGGTCAAGCCCGAGCTGACCGCGCCCGGCGTCGGCGTGGTCGCGGCCCGTGCCGCGAACTTCCAGCCCGCCGAGCCCGTCGGCGACCACTACGCACGTGTCTCAGGAACGGCCTTGGCCGCGTCGTACGCCGCGGGCGCCGCCGCGCTGCTGCGCCAGGCCAGGCCCGGCATCACCGCTCCCGAGGTCAGGTCCGCGCTCGTGGGCGGCTCGGAAGCGCTGCCCGGCGTGCCCGTGGACAAGGGCGGAGCGGGCCGGCTCGACGTGGCGGGGGCGCTCGCGCGTACGGTGGCGGCCGGCGACGCGGCGCTCGACTTCGGGCTCACGACGGCCGGTGCCGGGTACCCGGTGACCCGTACGATCTCCTACCGCAACCTCGGAGCGGAACCGGTCACGGTCGCCCTCGACGCCGGCGCCCCGTTCACGCTCTCCACGACCGAGCTCACCCTGCCCGCGGGCGGCAAGGGCCAGGTGGACGTCGCGCTCGACCCCGCCAGGACGCCGGCGGGCTGGGCCCGCGCGGAGCTCGTCGCGACGCCCGCAGGCGGCCCCGAGTTGCGGACGCTGCTGACCGGCAACGTCGAGGTCCGGCGGGTCGAGCTCCGGGTGTCCGCCGTCGCGCGGGACGGCCGGCCGAGCCGCATGCTGCCCAGCGTGGTCGACCTGGACAGCGGAGCGCTCTATGGCCGCGAACTGCCGAGCGACTCCGACAGGCGGTGCGAGACGGACGACGGGTACTGCTGGCTCGTCCCGCCGGGCACGTACTCGATTCTCGGCGTCGTCAGCACCCTGCGCCCGGGAGCCACCAGCGAAGGCCGCGGAGACGTCATCGACCAGAGCTTCACCGGGTATCCGGAGATGAAGGTCGCCCGCGACACCGACGTCGTGCTCGATGCGCGCAAGGCGGTCGCGGTGAAGATCGACACGCCCGGCCACCGCACCGCGCGGAACCGCGGCGCGGCCACCAAGCTCGTCTACACCAGGCAGCCGGTGAACGGACCAAGGTATACCGAGAGCTTCCTCATGGACGGTCGTGTCGAGGAGAGCTACTACCTGCAGCCCACCGCGAAGGTGACCAAGGGCGAGTTCGCCGTGGCCACGCGGTGGCGGCTGGAGGCCCCCGCGATCACCCTGCGGACGTCCGGCGCCGACCTCCATCCCAGGTACGTCGACCCGGTCTACTTCAGCAACCGGTCCACGCAGTTCCCCCGGCTCGACGGGACCGCGGCGCTGACGGTCGCCGACGCCGGTGACGGCGGCGCGCTGAAGGGCCGTGACCTGCGCGGCCGGCTGGCGCTGATCCGCCGTACGCCCGGGACCTCCGTCTCGGCCCTCGCCAACGCGGCGGGAGCGGCCGGCGCCCGCATGGTGGCGATCTACGGCGACACGCACCTGACCGGGAACGAGAGCCTGCTCACCGTGCCGACGGTGACGCTCCCGGAGACGGAGGGCGAACGGCTGGCCGCGCGGGCGGGCCGCGGGCGCGTCCAGGTCGTCGCCAAGGGCGTCGTGGCCAGCCCCTACGTCTACGACCTGTACCTGAGCGAGGAGGGCCGGGTCAGGAAGCGGCCGTCGTACGTGGCGGCGAAACGTTCGCTGGCCCGCGTGGACACGGCCTTCCACAGCCAGCTGACAGGCGACGTCGCGCTCTCCGAGGTCAAGTACGGCTGGATGCCGTGGGAGACGTCGTCGTGGGACTCGGTCAGGACGGTGCCCAGGGCGCCGCGCGTGCGGACCGACTACCTGAGTCCCGCCCCCGGCGTGCGCTGGCACAGCGCGGCCGACATGCCGGAGCGGTCGTACAACGCGATCTTCCCCGAGGAGGAGCAGGGCGTGATGACCGTCAGGGATCGCACGCGCGGCTACCGGGCGGGCGAGCGGATCGAGCGCACGTGGCTGAAGCATCCGGTGGCGCCCGGGTTCGCGCCGGACTCGCCCACGCAGCGGCAGGGCGACACGCTCACCGTCGACATGCGCGCCCTCGTCGACGCCGAGGGGAACACAGGAAGCCAGCCGACCGACTGGTTCCCGCACGGCTACGTCTCGGACTGGCGCATCTACAAGGGCGACGAGCTGATCGGCAGGACGGGGACGGGCGGCTCCGGCCGGGTCCTGCTGCCGCCGGAGCGGGCCGGCTACCGCGTGGAGTACACCGTGGAGAACCGCTCGACCTGGGCGCGCCTGTCGACCAGGACGAGGACGGTGTGGACGTTCGAGTCGGAGCACGCCGAGGGTGATCCGGTCGTGCTGCCGCTGCTGGCCGTCGCGTACGACGTGCCCGTCGACCTGCGCAACCGCACCGCCTCCGCCAAGCTCGGCCTGACCGTCTCCCATCAGGAGGGCGCGCAGGGCAGTGCCATCGAGAGGGTGACCCTCGAGACGTCGTCCGACGATGGCAGAACCTGGCGTCCCGCCCGCCGGCTGCGCGACAAGGGCCACGGCACGTACGAGGCCACCATCGAACGGCCCCGGCAGGGCACGGTCTCGCTGCGCGTCACGGCCGCCGACGCCGCCGGCTCCACGGTGACGCAGGAGGTGATCCGGGCGTACGGAACCCGCTGACCCCCACAGAACATCGTCTCTTACATTGACGACGATTCCTGCTCCAGGATACAGTCTGTCTCTGTAAGAGACGATGTTCTGCCCGCCCGGGTGCCACTTCCCGGCGTGGTAGTAATGAGATCCGCGCAGGAGGCACGAAAGACAAAGTTGGCGCCATGACCGAGCACTACCTGGGCGTTCTCGGCCTCGCCGAGGCGCTGGGAGTGACCCGGCACGCGGTGCACAAATGGCGCTCCCGCTATCCCGCCGGCTCCGACCACCCGTTCCCCGAGCCCGACGTCGAGATCGACGGAGCTCCCGGCTGGCGTCCCGACCGGGTGGAGGAGATCGTGCGCTGGCGCGACGGCCTGCCGGGCCGGGGTGCGGGCGGAGGCCGTCCGTCCGCCGCCCGCCAGGACTACCTCAGGGCGGCCCTGGCGCGCGGGCTCGACCGCGACGAGGCTCTGCGCGCGCTCGCCACGTTCACCGCGGAGTTCCCCGAGATGACCGAGCCGGAGATCTGCGCCTGGCTCATGGAGAAGTGGCGCCGCTAGCGTGCCGGGTGACCGGCGACCCCAAGGAGACCTCGATGGCCCAGCTTCCCCGGCCGGTCCGCGCCCCCTTCACCGCGGAGGAGAAGTCCCGGGCGGAGGCCAACTTCGTCCCCCTCGTCGCCGAGCACCTCACCGCCCGCGGCCGGTTCAGGGTGAGCGCCGACACCCCCGAGCTGACCGAGGTGTTCCAGAACGTCGCACGCAGGGTGGGCGACCTGCTCGGACGGCCCGTGGTCAGCTACGCCAACGGCAGATACATCGTGATCGCCTTCGGCCCTCAGGAGTGAGCGCCGAAGGCGACCGGCACCTGATCCACCCATGGAGGCGACGACGCATGCCCGACATCAGCGGGGAGACCGCACCGGGATTCGAAGCAGTACGTACGGCATTCGCCCGCAACCTGGCCGAGCACGAGGAGATCGGCGCCGCGGTGGCCGTCTACCTGCACGGCAGGAAGGTCGTCGACCTGTGGGGCGGCCTGGCCGACCCCGACGAGGGCCGTCGCTGGGAACGCGACACCCTCCAGGTCGTCTACTCCACCACCAAGGCCGTCACCGCCGCCTGCGCGCACCTGCTGGCGCAGCGGGGGGAGCTCGACCTCGACGCGCCCGTCGCACGCTACTGGCCGGAGTTCGCGGCGCAGGGCAAGGAGCGCATCCCGGTGCGCTGGCTGCTCACCCACCAGGCCGGGCTGCCCGCCATCGACCGGCCGATCACCCCGGCCGAGGCGATCGCCTGGGACCCCATGGTGGAGGCGCTGGCCGCCCAGCGCCCCTTCTGGGAGCCGGGCACGGAACACGGCTATCACGGGCTCACGTACGGATGGCTCGTCGGGGAGGTCGTCCGGCGGGTGAGCGGCCGCAGCCTCGGCACGTTCCTCGCGGAGGAGATCGCCGGCCCGCTCGGCCTCGACCTGTGGATCGGGCTGCCGAAGAGCGAACTGCACCGGGTCAGCCGGATCGTCACGTCGGTGCCAGGCACGGCGGACCTGGCAGGGGCCGACCTGGACGCCCTGCCCGAATCCGTGCGCGAGATGATGCGGGCCTACACCGACCCGACGTCCCTGTCCATGCGCTCGATGTCCGTGGTCTCGCCCCCGCTCGACCACAACGACCCCGCGGAGCAGCAGGCCGAGATGCCCTCCACCAACGGCATCTGCACGGCCCGCGCGCTGGCCCGCTTCTACGCCGCCCTCATCGGCGAGGTCGACGGCCACCGCATCCTCACCCCCGCCACCCTGGCGGCGGCGACCGCCGAACAGACCGCCGGCCTCGACCGCATCCTGCGCCTGCCCGTCAGGATCGGCACCGGCTTCGGCCTGCCGACCCCTGACGCGTTCTTCCACACGCCCACGACCTTCGGGTTCCCCGGGCTGGGCGGCTCGCTCGGCTTCGCCGACCCGGAGAGCGGGCTCGCGTTCGGGTATGTGATGAACCACGTCAAGGAAGACGGCCAGAACCGCAGAACCGCCACCCTGGTGGAGGCGGTCAGGAACGCGACCGGCGGTTAGCCGGCCGGGGACGCGGGCTCACCACACGGGCCTGAGCTCGTACTTCGCGGACTTGACGTACTTCGCGCCCGGAGGGCAGAGCACGATGGCCCGGCTGCCCACACCCGCCCTCTCCCAGGCGCTGTAGTAGGTGCCCTTCGGGCCGCCTCCCGGCTCGTTCGTGTACAGTGCCAGGGCTCTGAACTCCCCGGTCCCGCCCGTGCACCTCGCGGCGGCGCCCTCGGCGCCCGAGCCGGGTCGGTAGAGGAAGGCCGAGCAGCCGATGGGCGTCGCGGACGCCGGACCCGGATACGTCACCACGGCCATCCCGGCCGCCACGGCGAGGGCTATCGCTACTTTTCTCACGTCGTTCTCCGCTCGTACGAGAAATGTCGCGGAATTTCTAACAGGCGCTGGTATGCCCGGGGTATGCCGCCGGTCCAGCTCGACAGGATTGCGCTGGGCGACATGCACCGCATCGGCGACGACGGTCTCGCCACGCCCACGCCGAGCTGAACCAGTACGACGACGCTCACCACAACTGGTCGCAGGCCCTGGCCATCATGAGCATCGGCGGCGGGGCGTGTAGGGCGGGAACGCCGTCCGGTCGCCGAGGTCGACGTCCGCGTCGGGCCAGCGGCGGCGCAGCAGGCCGGCCACCCGGCGGGCCCAGCCGGCCAGGCGCGGCAGGCTGCGGTGCTCGTCGGCGGTGCGGGCGGCGGCCTCCAGGGTGGCGACGAGCTGGACGCGGCTCCCGTCGCCCGGCGGGCGCGCCTCGACCTTGGCGAGGCGTTCGAGCCGGATCAGGACGTACGCGAAGCAGGCGGCGGCCAGGCCGAAGCCGTAGCGCCGGTCGTCCTCCGCCTCCGGCACGCCGGCGGCCAGGGCGCGGCGGTGGTGCTCCGCATGCGCGGGGTCCACCGACAGCCAGCCCGGACCGGGGACGTGCAGGCAGACGGCATCGTGCAGCGCGTGCGTGTAACCGGCGAACTCGAAGTCGATGAGGCGGGCGTCCGGGTCGCCGGCCGGGTGCACGAGAACGTTGTTGGCCTCGGGGTCGCCGTTGCTCAACGCCAGGAACGGGCCCGGGTGCTCCAGCTCCTCCAGCGCGGCGGCGAGCTCACGTTCCGCCCCGCCCTCGATCGGCGCGCCCAGGAGGGCCGCCTGCCTGCGTCCCTCCTCGCGGAAGCCGGGGAACCTCTCGGCGTCGCCGGCCGGCCCGAGGACGCGTCTGCGCACGGCGTACGGTCCGGCCCTGCCCGCCGTGGCGGCGCTGAGCTCGCCGCGGATGCGGGCGAAGGCGGTCAGCCGCCCGGCGTGGGCGGTGGCGCCCTGCGCACGCAGCAGCCCGTCGAGCGCCGTACGCGGAGCCAGGTCCTCCAGCACGACGAGCTCCGCGTCGAGGTCGGCGGCGATCACCCGCGGCGCCAGGCCGGATGCCAGGTCGTCGGAGAGGAACCGCAGCGCGGCCACCTCGGTGCGCAGCCGCTGCGACGTGGCGAGCGGGACCGCGCCCGGATGCGGGCGCATCCACTTCACGATCACCCGCTCGCCGCCCTCAAGGCGCGCCCGCGCGACGGCATAGGGCTCCAGCCGCCGCCACCCGGCCACGGTGACGGGGGTGGAACGGCAGCGGGACAGCAGCGACTCAACCTGTGCGACGATCACATCCGCGGTCACCGGCGCCAGCGTACGGGGCCTGGCCCGGCCGCCGGAAGCTACGCTTGCCGGGACGAACCGCATGGAGTTGGAGGGCCGGCTGACGATGAGCGCGGAACAGGATTTCCAGCAGGTCGGCGCCGAGCTGGCCGACCTGGGCGTACGGATCTCCAGGATGATGGGCAACCCCTCGCTCAAAGATCAGGCGGGCAAGGTGTTCGCGAGCCTGCAGCGCGACGGCGCGATGGTGTTCCGGCTGGTCAGGGACACCCCCGAACACGCAGCCGCGCTCCAGCTGGCCGGCGCGTCCCTGTTCGACCCCTCAGGACGGGGCAGGGAGATGAAGGACTGGGTGGTCGTGCCCCACTCCGCGGCCGAGAAGTGGACGGATCTGGCCGAGATCGCTCTCAGCCGCCCCCGCTGACCCGGACGCCCGGCAGCCGATCCGCACAGTGCGTCACCTGGCGTGCCCGAGTCCTTCGTCGATGCGGGTGCGCAGGGATCGCAGAGCCTGCCGGAGCTCCGCCGGTTCGATGTCCGTGAGGTCGGCGTCGAACGTCAGGAGCAGCCCGGCCAGCCCTGCCCAGGACCACGCACCGAGCGTGAGCCGGCAGCTGGAGCCGGTGTGGTGCTCGACCGTCGATCCGCCGGGGGCGAACCGGGCGACGACGGGCGCGGGCAGGGCGACGAGCGCCGACCCGCGGCACGGCCAGTCCGCCGGGGTGTCGCCGCGGTCGTGCGTGCTCATGACGAAGGCGACCGGATCGCTCTGCGGGACGTCGCGGCGCTCGAAGGTTCTTCCCGTGGGCATGCGTGGTACGAGGCGGTCGACGCGCATCGCGCGCCATCGGTCCGCTTCCGGATCGAACGCGACGAGGTACCACCGCGCCGCCCACACCACGAGGTCGTGCGGTTCCAGCGTGAGCGTCGTCGGTTCGTCCTCACCGGTGCAGTCGACGCGAACGGTGTGCCCTCGGCTGATCGCGCCACCGATGACCCGGATGATCTCGGCGTCGATGGGCGCCGCGGGGAACTCCCAGTAGTTGCGCGCCGCCGAGACGGTGAACGCCTCGGCGTGGACACGGCTGCGGGCGGGCATCGCCTGCCGCAGCGTGGCGAGGGCACGGGCCGAGTTCTCGCGGATGCCGGACAGGAGCAGGGGGACGGTCTGGAGGGCGACGGCCGCCGCGACGGCCTGCTCCTCGTCGAAGACCACCGGGGCCAACCGGCCGGCGCGGCCGAGCCGGTAACCACCTCCCGCCCCGCGCACGGCCTCGATGTCGTACCCGAGCTCTCTGAGGGTGTCGATGTCGCGTCGCACGGTGCGTACGGACGTCCCGAGCCTGCCCGCGAGCTCCTCGGCGGTCAGGGTCGCGCCGATCCCGAAGATCGACAGCAGCTTGAGCGTGCGTGCGGAGGTGGCAGCCATCGCTCGATCACCTCACCTGAAGCGGTCACTCGATGGCAACAATACCTGCCAATGTCGCCGGCATGACCGCTTCACAGAGCCTTCCTGACGAGGGCACGCCTACCTCCGCCGCCACCCCGGCGCTCATCTCCGGCGCGGGCGCGGGCGCGGGCGCGGCGCTGCTGGTGGTGCTCTTCGGCTCCTTCATGGACCTTCTCGACGCGACGATCATCACGGTCGCGGCCCCGGCGATAGCCCAGGACCTGGATGCCGGCGACGCTCAGATCCAGTGGATGATGGCCGCCTACGTCCTCTCCCTGGGTGCGGGCCTGATCACCGGTGGACGGCTCGGTGACCAGTACGGCCGCAAACGCCTGTTCATGATCGGGCTGGCCGGGTTCATGCTCACCTCCGCACTCTGCGCGCTGGCCGCGGATCCGTACATGCTCATCGGCATGCGCGCCGCGCAGGGACTGACCGCCGGCGTCATGGTCCCGCAGGTGTTCGGGATCATCCGGGCGTCGTTCGCTCCGGCCGAGCGCGCCAGGGCGTTCGGCGCCTACGGGGCGGTCCAGGGGCTCGCGTCGGTCGCCGGCCCGCTCCTGGGCGGGTTGCTCGTCGACGGCGACCTGTTCGGTCTCGGATGGCGCACGATCTTCTGGGTCAACGTGCCCGTCTCGATCCTGGCGCTCGTCATCGGCGCGAAGGTGCTGCCGGAGTCCCGCTCCACCTCGACCGCGCGGCTGGACCTCCTGGGCGCGCTGCTCGCGGCTGCGGGCATCCTGCTCCTGCTGCTGCCGATCATCCAGACCGAGAGCCGGGGATGGACCTGGAACAGCTCCGCCCTTGTCGCCGCCGGAGTCATCGTGGTGTCGATCTTCCTGGCCTACGAACGACGCCTCACCGCACGCGGGCACGAACCTGTCCTCGACCCGGCTCTGCTCCGCATCCGCGCCTTCGCGATCGGCCTCAGCGTGTCCGTGCTCTTCTTCGGCGGCCTCGGGCCGTTCTTCCTCACCCTGTCGATCTACCTGCAGAACGGCACTGACCGCACCGCGTGGGAGACCGGCCTGGTGATCCTGCCGTACGCGCTCGGCTCGATCATCACCTCAGGACTCGGCGTCGCTCTGGCCGCCAGAGCCGGGAAAGCCCTGCTGATCGCCGGCTCACTCACCATCGCGGCCTCCCAGCTCATCCTGTGGGGGATCATCAGGGACGGCGGCGATCCCGGATATCCGCTCCTCGCCCTCGCCCTTCTCGTCGGCGGCCTCGGGCTCGGTCTGGCCGCCCCCATCCTCGTCAACGTCGTCCTCGCCGGGATCCCCGGACGCAACGCGGGCGCCGCCGGCGGCGTGCTCTCCACCGTCAACCAGATCGGCGGCGCCATCGGCATCGCCGTCCTCGGCACGGTCTTCTTCACCGCCGTCACCGGATCGGCCACCGGCACACCGGGACCGGCGGACTACGGCCACGCGCTCGGCATCGTCCTCGTCGTCTCCGCGGCGCTCTACGTCGTGGCGGCCCTCGTGACGCTCGCGCTCCCGAAGACCGCCGGCGAACCCGGCTGAACGAATAACCGCGTCCGTGGCGGGCGGCTGCTCGTCAGGGAACGATCGTCCGGCCCTGCGCGGTGCCCTCCACGGCCGAGACGTAGGCGCGGGCCACCTCGGCGACCGGCGTCCCACCCGCGCCGTCGAGGCCCATGCCCTCCAGGGTCTCCTTGATCCAGCCGGGGGCGATCACGTTGATGCGCAGCCCGCGGGGCAGCTCGCTCGCCGCGTTCCGTACGAACCCCTCCAGCCCGGCGTTGACCAGCGCGCCGAGCGAGCCGTCGGGGAGCGGGGCGGCGAACGTGCCTCCCGTGAGGGTGACGGAGCCGCCGTCACGCAGGTGACGCAGCGCCCGTCTGGCCAGCGCGACCTGTCCCAGCAGCTTTCCCGAGATCCCGGCGGCGAACTCCTCGTCCGTCACCGTCTCCAGCCGCACCAGCGGCCCGCTCGCCGCGCAGCACACCACCGCGTCGGCGTCGGGAACCGTCTCGAACAGCGCGTCCAGTGACGTCCCGTCCTCCAGATCCACCTGCACCGGCCCCCGCCGCGAGGCCGCGACGACCTCGTGGCGGGGGCTCAGGGCGGCCTCGACAGCGCGCCCCACGGTGCCCGACGCTCCGATCATGATCACTTTCATGTGATCCATGATGGCGCATGGACCTGTGTCACGCGTTGATGATCTCCTCCCGGTACCGGTCGTGCAGCGGGTCACCGGTGGCGCCCATCCAGGCGTCCATGGCGGCCCGCCCGCGCGCCAGTGCCTCGGGCGCGCCCCCGTCGGCGAGGTTGTGCAGGGCGTCGGGGTCGTTCGCGAGGTCGTACAGCTCCTCCCGGACGCGGAACAGGTAGAACTCGGCCCGCGCGGCGACCTCCGGGTCCGTCGAGTCGCGCATCGCGGGCCAGGTGAGGCCCATCATGTTCTCCGCCCGGTAGCTCAGGCTGCCGTCGGACCAGGCGTTCCAGACGTAGCTCCAGCGCTCGTCGTGGACGCCGCGCATCTCGTAGCGCTGCTCCGAGTTGGACAGGTGGAAGACGGTGGTGACGCGGTCCCGCCCTGACTGGCTGCCGCCCTGCAGCAACGAGGTGAGGTCGCGACCGTCCAGCCCCTCGGGGACGGTGGCGCCCGCGGCCAGGCACAGGGTGGGGAAGAGGTCCATCGTGGACACGAAGTGCTCGTCGTCGACGCGGCCCGCGCCGGTCACGCCGGGCCACCGGACGATCAGCGGGGTACGCGTGCACTGCTCGTACACGTTCGCCTTGCCGAACGGCACCGCCATGCCGTTGTCCGACATGAAGATCACGATCGTGTCGCCGGCCAGCCCGGACCCGTCGAGCGCGGCCAGGACGGCGGCCAGCGTGTCGTCGGCGCGGCGGGCGCTGCTCATGTACTGCGAGACCTCCTGCCGGATGTCGGGCAGGTCGGGCAGGAACCCGGGCACCTCGGCGTCGTCGGGGCCGTACACCTTGGACGGCTCGGCGATCTGGTCCAGGACGTCCCCGAATCTGTCCTGTTCGGCGTCGCTGCCGCTGAAAGGCCTGTGCGGGTCCTCGGAGTTGGCCATCAGGAAGAACGGCCGGTCCTCGGACCTGGCCCGTTCGAACAGCTCCGTCGCGCGCCGCGCGTAGTCGGCGGGGTTGCGCCCCATGCCGAGCTGCTGCGGGGGAACGCTCAGATCCCAGGCGAACCGGTCACTCGGGCCGAGGTGGCCGACCTTGCCCAGGATGCCCGTCAGGTAGCCGCGCGGGCGGAGCAGCTCGTTCAGGATCGGCACGCCGGCGTCGATGTCCTCGAAGCCCTCGGCGCCGTTGCGGTGCGGGTAACGGCCGGTCATCAGCGCGGACCGGCTCGGCTGGCAGAGCGCGATCGGCACGTGCGCCCGGTGGAAGGCGACGCCCTCGGCGGCCAGCCGGTCGATGTTCGGCGTGAGGTCGGCCCGGCCGCCGTAGCAGCCGGGCGAGCCGCCGTGCATGTCGTCGACGGTGAAGAGCAGGATGTTGGGCGGCCTGGAGTCGCGGGGCCGGGGCGTGTCGCTCCACGCGGGCCGCACGCCGAGGCCCGCGGCGACGGCTCCGGCGCCCGCCCCGGCCAGCAACGTACGCCGTGTAAGGGGTGTGTTCATAGGTGTGATGTACCGGCCGGCGCGTTACGTCTCCGTTTCCGTCCGGTACGCCCGATGAGCGGGACGCACTGGTCGGGCCCTACTACGCTCCATGGAAGGGCACCATTGGGGGCGGAGGGATTCGTGACGGTCAACGGGGCGGCGAGCCAGGCGGTGGAGGAGGCCGCACCTGCGGCGGGAGAGGCGGTCGGGCGGGTGCTCGGCACCCAGGCGGCCTCGCCGCTGTCGTTCTGGGTCGGCCTGGAGCCGGGCAAGGTCGTCCAGCTCGACGACGTGGTGGTCACCAGGCGCGACGTGCCCGGCTACGGCCCGGTGCTGGTCGCGGGCGTGGTGACGACCGTCGAGGCCCGGCACGAGGGCGCCGCGTACGACTCCGACGTGTTCCTCATCGCCGACGGCGCGCTGCCGGCGGCCGTGGTCGAGGTGGCCGAGGTGCGGGTGACCAGGGTGGAGCCGGAGGTGTTCGTGCCGCCGCTGCCCGGCGCCAAGGTGCATCTCGCCGGGTCCGACGACCGCGAGCAGGCGCTCTACTTCGACGTGATGGACCGGCGCATCCCGATCGGGATGGGCCGCGACGGCCGGCCGATGTACGTCAACTTCGACTTCCTCGACGGCACCCGCGGCGCCCACGTGTCGATCTCCGGCGTGTCCGGCGTGGCCACCAAGACCTCCTTCGCCACGTTCCTGCTCTACTCGATCTTCAATTCGGGGGTCCTCGACGCCGAGTCGGCCAACACCAAGGCGCTGATCTTCTCCGTCAAGGGGGAGGACCTGCTCTTCCTCGACCACGACAACCTCCGCCTCGACGAGGGCGCGCGCGCCGTCTACGCCCGGCTCGGGCTGCCCGCGCGGCCGTTCGGCAGCGTGCACGTCTTCGCGCCGCCGCGCCCCGGCGACGCCAACGGCGTGCCCCACGTCTCGGCCCGCACGCAGGGCGTGAGCTCCTTCTACTGGACGCTGGTCGAGTTCTGCGAGGAGGAGCTGCTGCGGTTCGTCTTCGCCGACGCCGACGACGAGCGGGCCGGCTACTCGCTGCTGGTGGGGCAGGTCGCGGCGCGGCTGAAGGCGTGGGCGGAGCCGGTGGGCGACGGCGGCGCCGTCATGGTGCAGGGCACCGCCGCGCGCACGTTCGCCGACCTGGTCGAGCTGCTGTCCGACCAGCTGCAGGACGAGGGCACGCGCCAGCAGTGGACCGGCGCGCAGACCCCGCTCGGCACCGTCAACGCCTTCCTGCGCCGGCTGCGCAGCGCGGTGCGCCCGCTGTCGCCGATCGTCCGCGGCGACCTGCCGTTCTACCGCAACCACACCGTCAGCACCTCCGACGCCCAGGTCTCGATCGTCGACCTGCACAACCTGCCGGAGCGGGCGCAGCGGTTCGTGGTGGGCGTGGTGCTGCGCGGCGAGTTCCACCGCAAGGAGTCGTCGGGCACCGCGCGGCCCCTGCTGTTCGTCGTGCTCGACGAGCTGAACAAATACGCGCCGCGCGAGGGCGACTCCCCGATCAAGGAGATCCTGCTGGACGTCGCCGAGCGTGGCCGCTCGCTCGGTGTCATCCTCATCGGCGCCCAGCAGACGGCCTCGGAGGTGGAGCGCCGCATCGTCTCCAACAGCGCCGTACGCGTCGCGGGCCGCCTCGACCCGGCCGAGGCCGCGAGGTCGGAGTACGGCTGGCTGCCCCCGGCCGTGCGCGAGCGCGCCACGATCGCCAAGCCGGGCACCATGTTCGTCGCCCAGCCCGAGATCCCGGTGCCGCTGGCCGTCGCCTTCCCCTTCCCCGCGTGGGCGACCCGCCCGGCCGAGGCCGCGGCCCCGGCGGCCACGAAGGTGTCCTCAGGCGATCCGTTCCAGGGGCTGCCCGGGGTCGAAGAAGACATCCCGCCCTTCTGATCACAGGTGATGACGTGAAGATCCTGCACACCGCGGACTGGCACGTGGGCAAGGTGCTCAAGGGCCGTCCCCGCATCGACGAGCACCGCGCCGTGCTGCGCGAGCTGGTCGCCGCCGCCCGCGAGCACGACGTGGACGCCGTCATCGTGGCGGGCGACCTCTTCGACACCTCCGCGCCCACGCCCGAGGCGCAGGCGCTGGTGCTGAACGTGCTCATGGCCCTGCGCGGCGACGGCCGCGACGTGGTGGTGCTGGCGGGCAACCACGACAACCCGCAGCTGCTGGAGGTCTACCGGCCGGTGCTCGGCAAGCTGGGCCTGCACGTCATCGGCTCCTTCCGCCGTCCCGACGCGGGCGGCACGCTCGCCTTCACCGCCCGCTCGGGCGAGCCGGTGCGGCTGGCGGTGCTGCCGTTCCTGTCGCACCGCTACGTCGTACGCGCCGCCGAGGTGCTGGCCGGCACGGCCGCCGAGCACAACCGCGACTACGCCGCCCGCATCGCCGAGCTGATGGGCGCGCTGACGGCCGGCTTCCACGGCGACACCGTCAACCTGGTCACCACGCACGGCACGCTGCCGGGAGGGGCGTTCGGCGGCGGGGAGCGGCAGGCGCAGTCGATCTTCTCCTACTACTTCGAGCCGACCGCCTTCCCGCCGTCCACCCAGTACGCCGCGCTCGGCCACCTGCACCGCCGCCAGCAGATCCCGGGCCCGTGCCCGATCTGGTACAGCGGCTCGCCCCTCGCCGTCGACTTCGGCGAGGAGGGCAACACCCCCGGCGCGCTGCTGGTGGAGGTCTCGCCCGGCCGTCCGGCCGTGGTGCGGGAGCTGGCGTTCGGCTCGGCTCGCCGGCTGCGTACGGTGCGCGGCACGCTGGAGCAGTTGGAGGGCCTGGAACAGGGCGACGACTGGCTCAAGGTGATCGTCGAGGAGAAACCCCGCGTGGGCCTGGCCGACGACGTACGCGAGCTGCTGCCGGGCGCCGTGGACGTCATGCTGGACGAACGGTTCAGGCCCGTGCCGGCCACGCGCAGGGCCGGCTCGCCCGAGCGCGGCGCCCGCGAGTTGTTCCGCGAATATCTCACCGCCACCGGACGGCACGACGACCAGGTGGCCGCGCTGTTCGACCGGCTCCACGACGAGGTGACCGGCTGATGCGCCCGCTGCTGCTCCAGCTCGACCACTTCGGCAGCTTCCGCGAGCCGGTGAGCGTCGACTTCTCCGACACCGAGTACTTCGCGCTCGTCGGCCCGACCGGCGCGGGCAAGAGCACGATCATCGACGCCATCTGCTTCGCCCTCTACGGCACCGTGCCGCGCTGGGGCAAGGAGAACGTCATCGCCCACGCCCTCGCGCCCTCGGTGTCGTCGGGGAAGGTGGCGCTGGTCTTCGACAGCGGCGGCCGGCGCTACGGCGTGGTCAGGGCGATGGTCCGCGACAGCAAGGGCGCGGTGCGGACGAAGGAGGCGCGGATCGACGAGCTCGACCCGTCCGCGCCGCTGGAACGGGCGTACGAGGCGGTGGTCAGGCCGCTCGCCGAGGGCGAGAACGTCACCCCCGAGGCGCAGCGGGTGACCGGCCTGGAATACCGGTTCTTCACCCAGTGCGTGGTGCTGCCCCAGGGCCGTTTCGCGGAGTTCCTGCACGCCGCCCCCCGGGAGCGGCAGGACCTGCTGGTGCAGCTGCTCGACGCCGACGTCTACGAGCTCATCAGGCAGCGGGCCGTGCAGGAGGAGGAGCAGGCCAAACGTGACGCCGCCTTCGCCCGTGACCAGCTCGGCAAGTTGCCGGGCGCCACGGCCGAGGCCGAGCAGGAGCTGGCCGACCGGCTGGCGGCGCTGCGGCGGCTGGGCGAGAGCATCGGCGCCGACCTCGACCTGCTGCGGGCCCGCGAGGCCGACATCCGGCGGGCCGAGCAGGAGCGCGCCACCGTGGCCGAACACCGCTCGGTGCTGGCGTCGTTGCGCATGCCGGAGGCGGTGCCGACGCTCGCCTCGGCCCGCCGGGCCGCCGCCGGCTCGGTCGAGGCGCTGGCCGCCGAGGTCGCGACGCTGGAGGCCGACGAGCACGAGGCGTACGAAGCGCTGGCCGCGCTCGGCGACCGTGGCGCGCCACGGGCGGCGCTGGCCGCCCTGGACGCCCGTGAACGGCACGCCGCCCAGGCCGCCCGCGCCCGCGCGGAGGCGGTGGCGGCCGCCGAGCCGCTGCCGGGCCTGGCCGCCGAGCGGGAGGCGGCCGAGCAGGCGCTGGCCGCCGCCGAGGCGCAGCGCGAACGCCTGCGCGACGCCCACGCCGCCGCCCACCTCGCCCCCCGGCTGGCCATGGGCGAACCCTGCCCGGTCTGCCGGCAGCCGGTGGCCGAGCTGCCCCGCCACGAGCAGCCCGCCGACATGCGCACCGCCGACCGCGCACTGGCCGCAGCCCGCGACAGGGCCGAGCGCGCCAGGTCCGCCCATGCCCGGGCCGAGGCGTCGGCGTCGATGCTGGCCGGGCAGGCCGACCGGCTGGAGTCCGAGCTCGCCGCGCTGCCCGAGCCCGGCGACCGGGCCGAGCTGGAGGGCCGGCTGGCCGCCATCGCCAAGGCCGAGGAGGTCGCGGCGCAGGCCCGCACCACCTTCCGCGCCGCCAGAGGCAGGCTCGACCGGGCACGCACCGAGACCGAACGCATCGAGCGGCAGGCCGAGTCGGCCTGGCGCACCCTCGAATCCGCCCGCGACCGGCTGCTCGTCTCCGGCGGCCACGACGACCCGCCGCCGCCGCTCACCCGCGACGACCTGCACCGCGCCTGGACCGACCTGCTCGCCTGGCGCGACCGGGCCGGGCAGGCCGCCCAGGCGGCGCTCGCGGCCTGCGACGAGCGGCTCGCCCTGGCGGGCGAGACGCTGGTGCGCGAACGCCGCAGGCTGGGGGAACGCCTGGCCGAGCACGGCGTCGTCCCGCCCCGCGACGCCTCGCCCGACCAGCTCGGCGCGGCCGTCGCCGGGGCGGCCGCCCGCGTGGAGAGCGCGCTCGACCGCGTCAGGGACGACCGCCGGCGCGCCGCCGACCTGGACGCGCAGGTCACCAGGAAGGAGCACGAGGCCAAGGTCGCCCATGAGCTGGCCCTGCGCCTGCGCGCCAACGCCTTCGAGCGGTGGTTGTGCGCCGAGGCCCTGGCGGTGCTGGTCGCGTCCGCGTCCGAGACGCTGCGCGAGCTGTCCGACGGCCAGTACGAGCTGACGCTCGGCGACAGGACCGGCGACATCGAGGTCGTCGACCACGGTGAGGCGGGCATGCGGCGCAGCGCCCGCACCCTGTCAGGCGGCGAGACCTTCCAGGCGGCCCTCGCGCTCGCCCTGGCGCTGTCGGGGGCCGTCGCGAAGGGGCTCGACTCGATCTTCCTCGACGAGGGCTTCGGCACGCTCGACCCCGCCACCCTCGACACCGTGGCCACCACCCTCGAACGCCTGGCGGCCGGCCAGGACCGCATGATCGGCGTCGTCACCCACGTGCCCGCGCTGGCCGAACGGGTGCCGGTACGCTTCGAGGTCAGACGCGACGCCAAGGGCTCCCACGTGCGGAAGGCGGCCACGTGACCGGTTTCACCGTCGATCCGTGGGATCCGGGCTACGCCGCGGCCCTCGCCGTCGAGGCCCTGTCAGAGCTGGGCTCCACCAGCGCCGAGCTGGTGCTCGACGTCGAACGCCCGGCCGCCGACTGGAAGCCCGTCACCCCGGGCCCCGAAGCCGACCCGCCGCGCACCCTGCTGGTCGCCGACGGCGTGCGCAGGATCGACGCCCGCGTGTGGGTGCACGACCCCGGCTCGGCGATGCCGGTGCCCGGCATCGCCGCCTCCTACGCGGCGGGCATCGTCAGGTGCGGCCAGGACGGCGCCGACCTGGCGGAGATCCAGGTCGAGCGTACGCTGATCTCCGCATCGCCGGACACGCCCGAGGTGCGGACCGGCCACGCCCTCTACCGCCCGAGCAAGGCCGCCGACTCCAGCTTCGAGGAGCTCTCGCTGGCGCTGCAGCGCCAGGTCACCCAGCTGGAGGTCGACCTCGCCGTACGCCACCGGTCGGCGAGCGACGACCTGCTGCTGGTGGACGGGCCGCTGCGGGGACGCACCCACCTGCCGCGCACGGTCGGCTACATCAAGACCCACCACACCGCCTACCTGCCCTCGCCGCAGTCGGCGGTGGTGGCCGCGCTCGCGCCGGGGCAGCGTACGCCGGTGTTCCTCATGGGCACGAGCTGGCGCCGGCACGCCTGGTACGTACGCCTGCCCGTCAGGTCCACGGCCCCGTGGGCGGGGGTGGCGCGTTGCGAGGCCGGCGCCGACCTCGACCCCGCGCAGGTGGTGCGGCTCGCCGACGCGCTGACACTGGCCCTGCCCCCGCTGGCGGGGGTCGACTACAAGGACCCGCGCGCGCCCCAGAACCTGGTGCCGATCGGCGGGCTGGAGAAGCTGCTCCGCCACCACCTGGGGGACGCGCGCCTGCTCTACCGCGCCCTGCGCAGCGCGGCCCGCGAATAGCGCGCCGCTCGGTCAGCCCGCTGCGAACACCTGGGCGTCGTCGGCGAACGCCTTGAACTCCAGGGCGTTGCCTGCCGGGTCGAGCAGGAACATCGTCCACTGCTCTCCGGGCAGGCCCTCGAACCGCAGGTACGGCTCGATGACGAAGCCGGTGCCGGCGGCGCGGAACCGGTCGGCGAGTTCATGAAATTCCGGAATTGTCAGAATCAGCCCGAAGTGCGGGACCGGCACGTCGTGGCCGTCCACCGGGTTGTGCACCCGCTCCGTACGCGCCGGCGCCAGGTGCGTGACGAACTGGTGGCCGTGCAGGTTCCAGTCGATCCAGGTGCCGGAGCTGCGGCCCTGGGCGCAGCCGATGAGCTCGCCGTAGAAGTGGCGGGCCGCGTCCAGGTCATCGACGGGAACGGCCAGGTGGAATCGGGGAATCATGGGCATCGGGAACGCCTGCCTTCCGATAGTGGCGCGAACACACGCCCACCCTGCCCGCCGGCCGCCCCTTGACGCCAGCGCCGCCTACCAGCCCTCGTCGAAGTCGCAGATCTTCACCGTGGCGCTCTTCCTGGTGCGCGCCGGCTCCAGGACCTCGAAGACCACGCTGTACGTACCCGCCTTCTTCCACACGGTCGACGGGAGGAGCGGCTTCGACGACGCGGTGCCCACCGCCGCACCCTGGCTCTGGCCGTTGAGCAGCCACCGGTAACTGTAGGAGCCGGTGGCCGACACCTTCGCCCAGATGTTCATGTCGTAGCGCCAGCAGCCCCCCATCGGGATGCCCTCGTAGTCGAACGACACCGACCGCACACCGCCCGCACTCCGCGTCTTGGCAGGTCGTGGGGTGGAGGGTCGTGCGGATGGCTTGCGTGTGGTTCTCGCGGGCTCCGGCGTACGTGTACGTCGCGCGGTCTCCGAGGGCCGGGCGGTCTTCGTGCCGGTGCGCCGCCGGGCCGACGGGTCGCGCGGGCCCGGCGACTGCTTCTTCCCCGCGCGCTCCTCCTTGGCCGTACGCGAGGCGGTGGGGGAGGAGGGCGCGGCGACGGTGGCGGTGCCCGCGTCACCGGGCGGAGTGGGAAGCCAGACCCAGGCGGCCCCCAGCCCGCCCGTCACCACCAGCGCGCTCACGCCCGCGAGGAGGGCGATGCCGAGCCGGTGACGAGCGGGACCGGTCCGGCCGTGCGGTACCCTCTGCCGAGGCCACCCCGGCGCTGACCCGGGGCCGGGCGGCCGGACCGGGCCACCGGGGCCCGGAACGGCGCCCGCGGAACCGGGAACGGCGCCGGCGGGGCCGGGCCGGGGGTCAGTGGTGGACGCCCTGGCCTGGGGCCGACCGCTGATGAGCTGGAAGAGCACGTCCTGCATGGCGGGCCGGGCGGCCGGGTCCTTGGCCAGGCAGCCGTACACGATCGAACGCAGCGGCTCGGGCACGTCACCGAGGTCCGGCTCGTCGTACTGGATCCTGCTCAGCACCGCGGGCAGCGAGTCGTTGCCGAACGGCGGCGCGCCCGTGGCGGCGTACACGATGACGGATCCCCAGGCGAACACGTCGGCGGCCGGCCCGGCGACCGCGCCGAGGAACTGCTCGGGCGCCATGTACGCGGGCGTCCCCACGATGCTGCTGGTACGGGTCACGGCGGCGTCCATGGCACGGGCGATGCCGAAGTCGATGACGCGGGGGCCGTCCCGTCCGAGCAGCACGTTGGCCGGCTTGAAGTCGCGGTGCACGACGCCGGCCCGGTGGATGGCGGCCAGCGCGGTGGCCGTGGCGACCGCCAGCCGCTGCAGGTCGGCCCCGGTGTGGACGCCGGCCTGGTGGAGGGAGGGACCTTCGACGTACTCGGTCACGATGTACGGCCGCGCGCCCAGCGAGGCGTCCAGCACCTGCGCGATGCAGAACGGCTCCACCCGCCGCGCCGCCGCGATCTCCTTGGCGAAACGGCCGTCGCCCGGCACACCCTCCCGCAGCACCTTGATGGCGACCCGCGTCCCATCGGGAGCCGTGCCCAGGTAGACCACGCCCTGGCCGCCCTCGCCGAGCTGCTTGACGACCCGGTACGGGCCGATGGCCTCCAGCGTCACCAGGTTTCCAGCGCGCAGACGCTGAACGAGATGCTCTTCTGCGCCGAGGACGGCGAGGTGACCTTCAACGCCACGGTGTGGCGGCCCGCGGGCAGGTTGTACTGCTTGGCGGTCACGAACGCGGTGTGGTCGTCCTCCGGCACCCAGGACCTGCCGCTCTCCTTGGTCCGGCCGTCGACCAGCCACGCGTAGGAGATCCACACCCCGCGCCTGGTCGACTCCACCCGGGTCTGGAAGTGCACAGGCGGCATGTAGCAGCCACCCGAGGACTGGCCCGGTCCGCCCATCAGCTCGATCGCGAGAATGCTCGCCTTGGCGTTCGTGGCCGGCTTCTTACTGGTAGCGGTACGGGTGCGGCTGCGGGCCGGCGTCGGCCGCGCGGTGGTGCGCTTGGGCGAGGCCGTGGCCTTGGGCGTGGGCTTCTTCGGGGTGGCGGTCGGCTTGGCCGTACGAGTGGAAGGCTTCTTCCGTTTCGAGGTCTTCTTCCCTGCGGGCGTGGGCGTCTGCCCGGAGGACGGCTTCACGGTGGGCGAGGTGGCGCTGGGGGAGGAGGCAGCCAGCGACTCCTTCTCCGGCGCACCCCATCCAGGGGCGATCCAGACGATCCCGCCGATCAGCGCCGCCACCACGACACCCGAGACCCCCGCGACCACGGGCACCAGCCCCCGGCGCCCACCCGCGTGAGTCCCGTGCGGGGACATGGGCCCGGTACCGGGTCGGGCGTGCGGCGGCATCGGGCCGGGGCCGCCCGCGTGCGGCATGCGCGCGTTCTCCCAGCCCGCGTGCGGCACCTGCGGACTGTTCCCACTCGCGTGCGGGGCGGGGTTGTTCCCGCTCAGCAGCCGCAGCAGCACATCCCGCATGGTCGGCCGGGCCCGCGGATCCTTGGCCAGGCAGTCGTACACGATCGACCGCAGCGGATGCGGCAGGTCGCCGAGCTGTGGTTCGTTGTTGAGGATGCGGTTGATGATCGCGGGCAGCGTGTCCTGCCCGAACGGCGGCGTCCCGGTGGCCGCCCACACCATCACCGACGCCCAGGCGAACACGTCCGCCGGCGGCCCCACCGGCTGCCCCGCCAGCTGCTCGGGCGCCATGTACGCGGGTGTCCCCACGATGCCGCTGGTGTGGGTGGCCGCGTCGTCCATGGCGCGGGCGATGCCGAAGTCGATGACGCGGGGGCCGCCGGGGCCGAGCAGCACGTTCGCGGGCTTGAAGTCGCGGTGCACGATGCCCGCCGCGTGGATGGCGGCCAGCGCGGTGGCCGTGGCGACCGCCAGCCGCTGCAGGTCGGCCCCCGCGTGCCGGCCGGCCTCGTGCAGCGACGGGCCCTCGACGTACTCCGTCACGATGTACGGCTGCCGCCCCAGCGAGGCGTCCAGCACCTGCGCGATGCAGAACGGCTCCACCCGCCGCGCGTTGTCGATCTCCTTGGCGAACCTGTCGTCGAACCCGGCCCTCGAATGCAGCACCTTGACCGCCACCCGCGTACCGTCGGGAGCCTGCCCGAGGTAGACGGTCCCCTGGCCGCCCGAGCCCAGCCGGCCGAGCAAGTGGTATGTCCCTACCACCGCCGGGTCGTCCTCCCGCAGCGGTTCGACGTGCGCCATGAGAGTGGTGACTCCTGAGACGGGTGCGGTGAGAGATCTTTACGTACGATACCGACACGAAAGATGTTTTGTGCCGAAGTTCCTGACCCGGCAGAAGATCGCCGCCACCGCCGTTCTCATCAAGCAGCGGGTTACCCGTATGTAAGTGGCTGTCCGTATATAGGGGAGGCCTGTCATTTTCGACGAGAAGGAACCGCGCTGGAAGACCGCCGCGAGCGGGTTCCTCATCGCCTCCGTGCCGGGCAACAAGAAGGCCTACTACTCCTTCATCGGATACCTCCGAGGAAACCCCCGCCTTCAGGCGGGGGAGGGATCGGACCCCTGCGGAGCAGGACAGGGGTAGCCGATTCGCCGCCAGGCGAACCGGCGTCACAACGCCGCACGACATCGCACGGTTCGGTAGTGTGTTCGACGGTGGTGATGACCAAGCCACCGGACGAACGATCAGAAGCACCCTCGCCGCAGGGCTTGCGGAGAGGTGAAACGCCTGTGGAGCTGGTGTAAGACCTCAACGGGAGTTCCCTTTCCCGGGCGGGCGACCGGCGGTGAAGCAGGAAGGCCAGTCGGCGACGGCTGGAATCCCGGTCCTTCAGGGCCGGGAGGATGTCAACACCTCGAAGACGGGCAAGGTCAGGGAGCTGGCGCTCGGGCTGAACACGCAGGACTGCGTCAACTGACCCGCCACGCCGATCTGCGCGCGCTGGTGGAAGCGGCGCGGGAAGGCTAGGCGCGCGGGCGCGGGAGGGAGGCGATCACGACCAGGCCGCCGCCCTCCCGCGGCCGTGCCCTGACGTCGCCGCCGTGCGCGAGGGCCACCGACCGTACGATCGACAGGCCCAGCCCGGCGCTTTTACCCGTGACCGTCCGCTCGGCCCCGTGCCGGTGGAAGGGCTTGAAGAGCAGCGGGACGTCGTACGGCGGCACGCTCGGGCCGGTGTTGCTGACCTCGACCTCGACCTTCCCGTCCGACACGGTACGGCTCACCACCCGCACCCACCCGGTGCCGTCGTCCACGTTGTGGCGGACGCCGTTCTCCACGAGGTTGTGCACGAGCCGTTCAAGCAGCAGCGCGTCACCGGTGGTGGGGGCCGGCTCGGCGACCTCGTACACCGTGACCTTCGCCTCGAAGGCGTCCGTCTGGGCGACGACGTGCGTCACCACGTCGGCCAGGTCGACCGGCGACCGGTCAGCGATGTGCTGCTCCGACCGGGCCAGCAGCAGCAGCCCGGAGATGAGGCGTTCGTGGCGGGCGTTGATCTCCAGCAGGCTCTCGCCGAGCTCCTTGACGTCGGGTGTGGCCGTACGCCGGTGCATGGCCAGCTCGACCAGCGCCCGGTTCAGCGTCAGGGGGGTGCGCAGCTCGTGGGAGGCGTTCGCGACGAACCTGCGCTGCCCGTCGAAGGAGTGGTCGAGCCGCTCCACCATGGTGTCGAAGGTGTCGGCGAGCTCTTTGACCTCGTCGTCGGGCCCGCTCAGGGAGATTCGCTCGTGCAGGCCGCGGTCGGCCATGGGGGCGGCGGCGATCCTGCGCGCCGTGGCGGTCACCTGGTGCAGCGGCGTCAGCACCCGGCCCGCCACCACCCACCCGAGCGTCACCGCCACGGCGCCGACCACGATCAGCGCGATCGCTCCCTGGGTGATCAGCGACGTGACGGCGACGTCCCGCAACTCCATCTCCTGCCGCGCCAGGAAGTCCAGCGCGGCCTCGCCCGAGAGCTCGACGCCGTTGCGGAGCAGCATCATCTGTTTGTGCTTGCCGGGCTCCGGCATGTACCGGCTCTCGAAGTAGTGGTTGAGCTGCTGGTTGAACAGCAGGTAGGTGACGCCGAGCAGGGTCAGGCCCGCGACCATGAACAGGGCGCCGTAGACGAGGGTGAGCCGCAGCCGGAGCGTCGGCTGCGGCCGTGGCAGGCGCGAGAGGATCATGCGATGCGGTATCCCACGCCGGGCACGGTCTCCACGACCGGCGGGTCGGCGAGCTTGCGGCGCAGCTTGAGAATGGTGAGCCGGACCGCGCCCGTGAACGGGTCGGCGTGCTCGTCCCACGCCTTCTCCAGGAGCTGCTCGGACGAGACGACGCTGCCCTCCGCCCGCATCAGCTCGGTCAGTACGGCGAACTCCTTCTTCGACAGCGGTACGAACCGCCCGTCGCGGTACACCTCCCGCCGCGCCTGGTCGAGCGTGATCCCGGCGCGGCGCAACACGGGCGGGACGGCGGGGCGGGCGCGCCGGCCCAGCGCCAGCACGCGAGCGGCCAGCTCGGGGAAGGCGAACGGCTTGGCCAGGTAGTCGTCGGCGCCCATGGACAGCCCGCTCACCCGGTCGTCGAGCTGGGCGGCGGCGGTGAGCATGAGCACCCGCGTGTCGCACTCCGACGCCACGAGCTCCTTGCACACGTCGTCGCCGTGCACGCGCGGCAGGTCGCGGTCCAGCACGACGACGTCGTAGTCGTTGACCGTGATCCGCTCCAGCGCGCTCTGGCCGTCGTGGGCCAGGTCGACCGCGTGGGTCTCGTCCCGCAGCCATTCGGCGATCGCGTCGGCGAGGATGCGCTCGTCTTCTACCACCAGCACTCGCATGGCGTGTCCCAGGGCCTTTCGTCTCGTCTACAACGGCAGATTGTGGCGTACGCGATGTTCGGTGGAAGTAAGTCGCGGATGGAAACGCTGAGGAAACCGCGAGCTCTGTTGCATCTCCCTCGACGACGACATTTCGATGGAGGAGAGCAACCATGCGACGACGAGTCCTCAGCATGATGGCCGTGGCGCCGATCTCGTTCACCCTGGCCCTGACCGGATGCGGGGCGAGCACCGACGGCGGGTCCGACGTGGCGTCGGTGAGCAGCGGCAGCGGCAACCAGGCCGCCGCCACCGCCCGGCCGAGCGTGGATCCGCAGGAGCAGGGCCTCAAGTTCGCGCAGTGCATGCGCGAGAACGGCGTGGAGGTGGACGATCCGGAGCCGGGCAAGGGCGTCAGGATGAAGTTGCAGGTGAAGAGCCCCGAGGACAAGGCGAGGGTCGAGAAGGCGCAGGAGGCCTGCAAGGAGTTCGCCCCGAGCGGGCAGAAGGGGGGCCAGGGCGACCCCAAGATGGGCGAGAACCTGCGCAAGCTCGCGCAGTGCATGCGTGACAACGGCGTCGAGAGCTACCCGGACCCCGAGGGCGGCATGATGCGCATCACCGGCGAGGTCGGCAAGGACCCCGACTTCGAGGACGCGCAGGCCAAGTGCCAGAAGGAGTCCGCCGACGCCGGTATGGGAGATTCTTGATGTCTCCGGCGACGGACCGGGCCACGCCCCTCGACGGGAGGGCGGAGCCCGCCTCCACGACGCCCTCCCGCCGCCGTGGCGGGCGGGGCAAGCTGGTCGCCGGCCTGCTGGTCGCCGTGGCCGTCGCCGGCGGCGGGCTGGTCGCGGTGAACAGCGCCGGCCTGCTGGACGGGAAGGCCGGGCCGACCCGGTCGGCCGCGGCGCTGCCGCCGGCCACGACCGAGGTGACCAGGCAGACGCTGAACGACACCAGGGACACCGACGGCGAGCTGGGCTACGGCCCGGTGACCACGGCGGTGAGCAGGAGGCCGGGCACGATCACCTGGCTGCCCGGCAGCGGCCGGCAGATCACCCGCGGCAAGTCGCTCTACCGGGTGGACGACGAGCCGGTCATGCTGATGTACGGCTCGACGCCCGCCTACCGCGACCTGAAGGCCGGCCTGGAGGGCGACGACGTCGAGGCGCTGGAACGCAATCTCAGCAAGCTCGGCTACGACGGATTCACCGTCGACGACGAGTACACCTACGACACGGCCCAGGCGGTCATGGAGTGGCAGGAGGACCGGGGGCTGGACCAGACCGGCGTGGTCGAGCTGGGCCGGGTCGTCTTCGCGTCCGGCAAGGTGCGGGTGGAAAGCTTGGAGACCGAGGAGGGCCGCCCGACCGCGCCCGGGCAGCAGGTGCTGACGTACACCGGCACGTCCAAGGTGATCACGGTCGAGCTGGACGCCGAGGACCAGCGGATGGCGAAGAAGGACTCCAAGGTCGAGGTCACGCTGCCCGACGGCAAGAGCGTGGACGGCAAGGTGACCGAGGTCGCCACCGTCATCCAGCCGGGTGAGGGGCAGAACGCCGAGCCGGAGACCCGGGTGGAGGCGCTCGTCTCGATCGGGAACTCGAAGGCCGCCAAGGGGCTGGACAAGGCGTCGGTGGACGTGACGTTCACGGCGTCCAAGCGTAAGGACGTCCTGACCGTGCCGGTCGCGGCGCTCGTGGCGCTGCAGGAGGGCGGGTTCGGTCTCGAGATCGTCGAGGGGGGCAGGTCCCGGTACGTCGCGGTGGAGACGGGGTTGTTCGCCGGGGGCCGGGTCGAGGTCAGCGGTGACGGGCTCGCGGAGGGCATGACCGTGGGGATGCCGACGTCATGACGTACCCCATGATCGAACTGACGGACGTGTCCAGGATCTATCCCGGCGGAGTGGCGGCGCTGCAGTCGGTGTCGCTGCGGATCGGGCACGGCGAGCTGGCCGCCATCGTCGGGCCGTCGGGCTCGGGCAAGTCGACCATGCTGAACGTCATCGGCACCCTCGACCGGCCCACGTCGGGGACCATCCACATCGACGGCTACGACGTCTCGACCCTGTCGGACGGGCAGCTCTCGGCGCTGCGGGCCACCACGATCGGCTTCGTCTTCCAGTCGTTCCACCTCGCCGCGAAGGTCTCCGCGCTGGACAACGTGGCCGACGGGCTCGTGTACACGGGCCTGCGCAGGCCGGAGCGGCGCCGCCGGGCGGCCGCCGCGCTCGACCGGGTGGGGCTGGGCCACCGGATGGACCACGAGCCGCACGAGCTGTCCGGAGGCGAACGGCAGCGTGTGGCCATCGCCAGGGCCGTGGCGGGCGACCCGCCGCTGGTGCTGGCCGACGAACCCACCGGGGCGCTGGACTCGGTGTCGGGCACGGGGGTGATGGAGCTGCTGCACGAGCTGAACGCGGGCGGCACGACCATTGTGATCATCACGCACGACCGGGAGATCGCGGCCGGCCTGCCCAGGCAGGTGCGGATGCGCGACGGCCGGATCGTCGAGGACTGCGCCGCCGAAGCGCACGGCGACGCCTGGCGCCGGCACGCGGGATCGGGGGTCGCATGATGGCGGGCGTTCATGGCGAGGGCGTACAGGGAGAGGGCGTTCAGGGCGGGGG
>NZ_SMLD01000189.1:0-16787 GCF_004352805.1 Nonomuraea mesophila | reverse complement strand
GGTTTGGCGTCGGGGTTGAGCGGGGGCCAGATGCGTTGGGTGCCCGTCAGCACCAGAGCGGGCCCGAGCCGGGGCGGCTGGCCCTTCCTGTGCTGGTCGCGGGCGACCTCGTCCTCGCGGCGCCCGTCGTCCTCACGCGGCTCCCCGTCGAGGCGGGTGTCGTCGCGGGCACCGTCGCGGGTGTCGTCGCGGGCACCGTCGCGAGCACCGTCGCGGGCGTCGTGGGGGGTGTCGTCGCGGGCGTGGCGGGCATTGTCGCGGGCGTGCCCGGCCGAGGCGGGCTCCGGCGGAGCGGCGGGCGCGTCGGCGCTCGCCGCGAGTTTCCTCAGCCTGCGCAGCGCCTCGGTGTCGATGGGCTTGCCGGCGACGGGCTTGCGGCTCTCCGCCGTCTTGATCGGCACGACCGCGTCCCGCGCGGCGCGTACCTCGGCGTCTCTGTCCGTGGTGCGCCTGTCGCCGGGCTGCGTCGCGTCGGCGGGGCCGTGCGCGGCGTGCGGCACGGGCGAGCGGTCCTGACGGTGTTCGGCGCCGCCTGAGAGGCCCTTCTCGCGCCGGACCACGCCTCCTGACCTGGTGGCCGACGTGGTGGCCGACGTGGTGGCCGACGTGGTGGCCGACGTGGTGGCCGACGTGGTGGCGCGTACCGGGGACGGGGTCGCCTGCTGCGCCTGAGCCTTGAGCGCCGGCGCGGTGCCGCGGCGCGTGCCCCAGCCGGGACGCGCGCCCGGCTGCTCGGCCACGGGGGCCTGCGCGGCGGCGGCAGCGGCGGCGGCCACGGCGGGCCGCACCTGGCGGGGCCCGGTGATCCGCTGGCCCGCGCGCCTGCGCTGCGTCTGCCGGGCCTTGCCGGCCTTCTTCGCCTTGACCCTGGCGGGAGTGGCACGCCAGACCCGGCCGGAGAACGTGATGGTCTCGGGCTCGGCGCCGGGCGCGAGGCGGTACCAGGCCCTGGGCTGACCGAGGTAGCGCAGCTGGGACTCCAGCAGCTCGGTGAGCCGCTTGCCCTCGATGACGGGACGGGTGGACAACCACGTGACGATCCCGGGTGGTACGAGGAACAGCACGTGCCACGGCATCTCCACCGGCACGCCCACCAGGACCAGCAGAAGCGACCACGGAACGAACACCCCGACGAAGACGCCGATCCAGACGATCGGCAGCGGCATCGGCAGGCGCAGGTCGTACAGCTTGTACAGCCGCTTCTCTATTCGCCAGATGTTCGTGTACGTGGGCAGGTCCACACGGCCCTCCTCTCGCCCGCTCGTTCATGACCGCCGGGGAGCGGTCTCAACCCTTACGTGATGCCCAGTGCGCCCGCGATCGCCTTCGCCGTCACCTCGATGATGTTGGGAACGTAGAAGATCACTCCGATGGCCACGGCCAGGATGAGGAACTGCACGAAGCGCGTGATCTCGCGGGTGAAGAGGAAGAACAGCGCGACCACGGAGACGACGACCAGGAACAACGGCGCGAAGAACGCGCGCAGGAAGTCGGCGAGCCCTCCGGTGTCGATGCCGGTCGGCACCGGAGTCGGTGTCATCTCGATCAAGGTGAACAGTACGGTCTTCAAGGTCACTTCTTGTCCTCCCGGGGGGTACCGATCAGCAGCGTGGCCGTGCCCTAATCAGCGACCCGGCCGGCGCCGCGGATGTCGGCGACGAACCACTTGTCGCCCTGCTTCTCGACGGTCAGGCGGTAGGCCTGCTCCAGATGTCCGCCGGCCGTAGCGGGATCGGTGGAGTCGGGAGTGGGCGGGACGTCACCGTTGGGCACCGTCCACACCACGACCGCCTGGATCTCTCTGGTGGCACCCCCCACAGGCACCACGACTTCCTTGAGCTCTGCGAAGGTGAAGGCGCCGCCGAAGCTCGGCAGGCTCTTGCCGGCGGCGACGTAGCGCTGCAGCCCGGCGGTGTCGCCGTCGGCGTAGTCCTTGAAGAAGCCCTCCAGCTGCGGCTTGAGCTCGGCCGCCGCCGCGTCGTCGGTCTCCGGCTTGGCCACCTGCGGCAGGTCGGCCGGGGCCGGGGCGGGCAGGATCGCCGGACGCCCCGAGACGACGAACCTCTCTCCGGCGTCGTCGCCGGAGTAGTAGATCGGTACGGACAACAACATCCGGCGCGGGCCGGACTGGAAGGCGACGCTCACCACGGCGTTGTTGGCGTCGCTCGCCTTGAGGTCGTAGGCCTGGATGGCGACGGCCGCCAGCTTGCCGAACCCGTCCCAGCCCATTTGCGCGTCCATGCCCTGGGCCAGGAACGCGGCGAGTTTGCTGGACCTGCTCGTCGCGTCGTCGGGGTTGAAATTCAGATAGACGCCCGCGAACTGGGCGGCGAATGCCATGCCGCGCTCGGCGGGGAATCCGTGGTGCTCCTGGACCGCGCCATTGGGCGCGGCCACCTCTTGCTGCGTGAACCTCTCAAATGGGGCACGAATCCCGTTCACCACGATAACCAGAATAAGTGCCCAGAGAATGATGCGGCCGGTCCATACCAGCCACCGTCCGCCGCCGCCCGACCAGCCACCGCGCCGCGGCCGTCGAGGCGGCGGCGCGTCGAAGTCGTCTGTGTCGAGGCGCGCGGAAAGCTCGGGCTCGCCAGCGATCCGAGGATCGTGCTGGACGGTAGACCTACGAGCCATCACGCCTCCGCTCGCGCCGATCCCCCCGGCTGGCGCGGTGTCGTCCGTTGCCGATCCCCATCATCCGCGGTGAAGTAGTCACCCTATCCGGTCTCCGCCATTGTTCCAGGAAAGCCACGCCCATGCTGCGGCATGACCGTCCTGACGGCAAACCGGGCCCTCATGACAGGGCCCAGACCCGATTCCAGTGAGTTCCCGGCGGAAACGGCTATTGACCAGGCCAAACGCCTAAAATCGCATAGCGCGGCGGCCACGGATTGCTGTCCAAATCGCGCAAGGACTCTCGCGACCTGCGGATTCGGCATAGGTCACGAACGGAGGCTCGTGCGTCAGGCAGGCTCAGGCCCCTGGGACGGGCGCGAGCGCCGCCTGCTCTCCAGGTCGACGACCGCCGGCCGCACGGCCCGCTCCAGGGAGCCCCGGAGCTCCGCCAGCATGCCCGCGGGGTCCTGCTCGCGCATGCGGCTGGCCATCTCGTTGCGCTCGTCGACCTTCCTGCGCAGGTAGGCCTCGCGATTGACCCGCAGGCCGTACATGAGCTCGACCCTGATCAGGGCCAGCTCCTCCTCAAGGCTGATACCCGTGAGCGCGGGCGCGGGGCGTCGTTTCCGGATGATGCGACGGATCATGAGGGTCTCCCGAGTCAGCGTGGACGCCGTGACGATTCGACGCGCGGGAGCCCGCGGAGGTTGACGCATCAGTCGTCCCGGGATCAGACGTCCATTCCTTTCCCTGGACCTCCCGGTCAGACGTTGAAGCGGAACTCCACCACGTCGCCGTCGCGCATGACGTAGTCCTTGCCCTCGATGCGGGCCTTGCCCGCGGCCCTGGCGTTGGCGATGGAACCCGCCTCGACCAGATCGTCGAAGGAGACGACCTCGGCCTTGATGAAGCCGCGTTGGAAGTCGGTGTGGATCACGCCGGCCGCCTCGGGAGCCGTGGCGCCCTTGCGGATCGTCCAGGCCCGCGACTCCTTCGGGCCGGCCGTCAGGTAGGTCTGCAGGCCGAGCGTCTCGAAGCCGACCCTGGCCAGCTGGCGCAGCCCCGACTCCTCCTGCCCGACCGACTGCAGCAGCTCCAGCGCCTCCTCCTCGTCGAGCTCGACCAGCTCGGACTCGATCTTGGCGTCGAGGAAGACCGCCTCGGCCGGCGCGACCAGCGTCGACAGCTGCTCCCTGAGCGCGGAGTCGGCCAGCTCGTCGGAGTCGAGGTTGAACACGTAGAGGAAGGGCTTGGCCGTCAGCAGGTGCAGCTCGCGCAGCTCGTCGCGGTCGAGACCGCTCTCGAAGATGGTCTTGCCGGTCTCCAGCACCCGGAGGGCGCCCTCTGCGGCCTCCAGCGCGACCTTCTTGTCCTTGTTGTTGCGCGCTTCCTTCTGCAGGCGCGGGACGGCCTTCTCGACCGTCTGGAGGTCGGCCATGATCAGCTCGGTGTTGATCGTCTCGATGTCGCGCTTGGGCGAGATCTCGCCGTCGACATGCGTGACGTCGGGGTCGTTGAAGACCCTGATCACCTGGCAGATCGCGTCGGTGTCGCGGATGTTGGAGAGGAACTGGTTGCCCCGGCCCTGCCCCTCGGAAGCCCCCTTGACCAGCCCCGCGATGTCGACGAACTCGACCTTGGCGGGCAGGATGCGGGCCGAGCCGAAGATCTCGGCCAGCTTGGGCAGGCGGTCGTCGGGCACGCCCACGATGCCCACGTTGGGCTCGATGGTGGCGAACGGGTAGTTCGCCGCGAGCGCGTTGCCGGACTTGGTCAGCGCGTTGAAGAGCGTGGACTTACCGACGTTGGGCAGGCCGACGATACCGATGGAGAGACTCACGGACGTCGAGTTTACTGGCTCAGCACGTCCAGACAGGTCACCGGGCGCGGGGCGGAGTCCGAGCGCAGATAGCGCTCGGAGCGCTCAGGACACTGCTTCGCGGCCGTCTCGAACGACACCACCCTGGCCCACGCCCGTGCCGAGCCGCAGGGCACGCGGGTGACGTCGGAGCGGTCGACCACCCGGCCGGCCGGCCGCGCCACGCACGCGCCCCGGTCGAGCACCTGACCTCCCCGGCCCAGGCAGACCGTACGCGAGCCGCCGGGGACGGTGTCCAGGGTGCCCTCGGGGCAGGCGGCGGCGTCGCGCGTGATCGCGACGGCCCTGCCGTACCAGCCGGGCCGGGCGCACGGCTGCTCACGGCCGTCGATCGCCACGCAGTCACCCGGCCTGAGCAGGCCGCCGCCACCGCCGGGGGCTCCGGGGTGGGGGTCGAGGAAGTTGCGTACGCACGCCGTACGGCCTGGCCCCACGCGCAGGACGTCGTCGGTGTCCGCAGGGCAGTCGCCGGGCCCCGGCGGGTCCGGAGCGACGGCCACCACCTCGGAGACGCCGCCGTTGCACGGGGTCAGCGCGAAGTCGCCGGTGACACAGGCGCCAGGCGACCAGCGCAGCGGGGCGGGCCCCGGCGCGCTCTCAGGCCCGGAGCCCGCGCCCGCGATGACCGCTCCGGCCAGCGCGACCAACACGCCCGCGATCGATACGCCGACCACCACCTGCTTCCCGAGCGTGTCCATCTCACTACTCTCGGCGATGCCGGATGTGGCGCACAAGCGGAACGCCCAAGCGTGTCGGGAGGAACCGCGCCCCGCGCTCCTGCAATCATCGCTGAAGTGGATGTCATCTCGCTTCTCACGGGTCTCGCCGCCGGGCTGCTCATCGGATTCCTCGTCGCCAGGACACGAGCGGCGGTGCGGGTGGCCGAGGCCGACGCGCGCGCCAGGTCCGCGGCGGAGAAGGTGGTCTACGTGGAGGAGCAGCTCGCCGAGCGTTTCCAGGCGCTGTCCACGCGGGCGCTCGACGTCAACAACGTACGTTTCCTGGAACTGGCCGAGACCAGGCTCGCCGCCAGCCGCGCCGAGGCCACCGGTGACCTGGAGCAGCGCAGGCAGGCCGTCGAGCACCTGGTCGAGCCGCTGAAGGACGCCCTGTCACGGGTCGAGTCGCAGCTGCGCGACACCGAGTCGGGCCAGCGCGCCGCCCGTGCGGAGCTGGCCAAGCAGATGGAGTTCGTACGCCAGAGCCACGAGCAGCTACGCACCCAGACCACCTCCCTGGTCAGGGCCCTGCAGCGGCCCGAGGCACGCGGCCGGTGGGGTGAGCTCCAGCTGCGCAGGGTCGCCGAGATCGCCGGGATGCAGCGCTACTGCGACTTCGACGAACAGGTCGCCGAGGGCTCCATGCGGCCCGACATGGTCGTCAGGCTGGCCGGCGGCAAGAACGTCGTGGTCGACTCCAAGGTGTCGCTGGCGGCCTATCTGGAGGCCGCGGAGGCGTCCGACGAGTCGCTCGCGACGGTCCGGCTCGACGCGCACGCCCGGCACGTACGCGAGCACGTCGACCGGCTGGCCGCCAAGTCCTACTGGCAGGGGTTCAACCCGTCGCCCGAGTTCGTCGTGCTGTTCATCCCCGGCGAGGCGTTCCTGGCGCCCGCGCTCGAACGCGACCCCGGGCTGCTGGAGTACGCCATGGCGCGGCGCGTGCACATCGCCACGCCGACGACGCTGATCACGATGCTGCGCACCGCGCACTACGCCTGGCAGCAGGCGGCGCTCAGCCAGAACGCGCGGGCGGTGTTCGAGCTGGGCAAGGAGCTCTACGAACGGCTCTCGACCCTGGGCAGGAACGTCGACTCCCTCGGCAGGGCGCTGACGCGGGCCGTGGAGGCGTACAACAAGTCGGTCGGATCGCTCGAAAGCCGCGTGCTGGTCACGGCGCGCAAGCTGCACGACCTGGGCGTCGTCGACGGTGACCTCGACTCCCCCGAGATGCTCGAAGGCCTGCCCAGGCCCCTCGCCTCCCCCGAACTGCTCGAGACCGCATCTCAGCCAACCTCGTCACTGATTTCGCACCCGAACGGTAAGTTGGCCAACGGGTCGCAGTAGACGGGGGTGGGCCAGTGGCTGGGAAAGGCAGGCGTTCGGCGGTCAGGCTGACCGCGCGCGGCGCCATCGCGCTCTCCCTGGTCGCCACCCTGGCCGGCTATGTGCTGACCGCCCTGCTCGACGTCCCCCACGTGGTGGGCGCCGCGTTCGTGCTGGCCAGCCTGCTGGGCGTGCTGCTGGTCAACCGGCGCGAGCTGCTGTCGCTGGTGGTGACGCCCCCGCTGGTGTTCTTCTGCGCCACGCTCTTCGTCGAGCTCGGGCGGGCGTTCGGCTCGGTGTCGATCGTGCAGTCGCTGGCGCTCGGGCTCTACACCTCGCTGACGCGGGGAGCGCCGTGGTTGTTCGCCGGCTCGGCCGCCGTGCTGGGCGTCGCGTGGCGGCGCGGGCTGCGCGGCAACGTACGCGAGCTGCGCGAGGAGCTGAAGGCGGGCGCCGAGGTGCAGCGCCCGCGCCAGCCGTTCGTGCCCGAGCCCGAAGGCTATTTCGAGCCGAAGGTGTACGGCACCCCGCGCGGCGACGACTGAAACAGCTCACCGGGGGCGCCGTTCGCCGCGCGGCGGGTCAGGAGGCCCGCAGGTCCTTACGGAGCTCGTGGGGCAGCGAGAAGCGCATGCGCTCGTCGACCGGCTGCACCTCGCTCACGTCGCCGAACCCGTGCTCGGCCAGCCGCGCCAGCACGCCGTCCACCAGCTCTTCGGGGACGGAAGCGCCGCTGGTCACGCCGACCGTGGTGACGCCGTCGAGCCACTCGTCACGGATGAACGTGGCGTCGTCGACGAGGTAGGAGGCCTCGGCGCCGTAGTCCTTCGCCACCTCGACCAGCCGCTTGGAGTTGGACGAGTTCTCCGAGCCGACCACGATGACCAGCTGCGAGTCGGCCGCGATCTCCTTGACCGCGACCTGGCGGTTCTGGGTGGCGTAGCAGATGTCGTCGCTCGGCGGGTCGATCAGCGTGGGGAAGCGCTCCTTGAGCCGGGCGACCGTCTCGGTGGTCTCGTCGACCGACAGCGTGGTCTGCGACAGCCACACGAGCTTGCTCGGGTCCTTCACCTGCACCTTGTCGACCGCGTCGAGCCCGTCGACCAGCTGGATGTTGTCGGGTGCCTCGCCGGAGGTGCCCTCGACCTCCTCGTGGCCCTCGTGCCCGATCAGCAGAATGTCGTAGTCCTGCCCCGCGAACCGCTTCGCCTCGTTGTGCACCTTGGTGACCAGCGGGCAGGTGGCGTCGATGGTGCGCAGCCGGCGGCTTCTGGCCTCCTCGTGCACGACGGGCGCGACGCCGTGGGCGGAGAACACGACGATCTCCCCCTCCGGCACCTCCTCGGTCTCCTCGACGAAGATGGCGCCCCTGGCTTCGAGGGTCTTGACGACGTGGGTGTTGTGGACGATCTGCTTGCGCACGTAAATCGGCGCACCATACTGCTCCAAAGCCTTCTCGACCGCTACCACGGCTCGATCGACTCCGGCGCAGTAGCCACGCGGCTTGGCCACGAGGACTCGGCGGGAAGTGGGGGTCTGGGGCTCCATACTTCCTATGCTACGTGGAGCGGCCGGTTGGCCCGCGCGTGCGTGGCCGCCCGCGGTTTGCCACACTGGCCGTCCACTACTGACCTCCCAGGGAGACGTACATGTCCCTCAGCGACGTGATACGCAACATCGCCAAGACCGTGACCAACAAGGACGAACTCAAGGAGAGGGCCAAGGACCTGCCTCTTCTCGTCACCCAGACCGCGCTCAGCGCCGCCGGGCAGGCGATGCTGCTCGTCGACCGGGTGAAGAACTCCATCAGGGGGCAGGGTGAGAAGGAGGAGCAGAACTCCAGCCCCGCCGCCGACCAGCTCGCCGCGCCCGCCGTGCAGGACGAGGAGAAGCCCGCCCGCAAGGAGCCGGTCATCTTCGCCCCGCGCCCCGGGTCCGCCGAGCCCAACGGCACCGGCACCGGCAAGCCCGACCCGGTCATCTTCGCCCCGGCCGGCAAGACGGAGCCCGCCACCGCCGAGCCCGCCGAGCCCGCCGAAGCGAAGACCACGGAAGCCAAGGCCGCGCAGGCACCGGTCGCGCCCGCGAAGCCGGAAACCGCCGAGCCCACCACGGAGCCCACTGCCGGGCCCGTCGCCGAAACCGCTGCCGAAACCGCTGCCGATACCACTGCCGAAACCACTGCCGGGCCCGTCGCCGAGACCGGGCCCGCGGCCACGGAGGAGGCCGCGGCCAAGCCGGCCGTCGCCGATGAAGCGGGGGCCGTTGAGAAGCCGGCCGCCGCCGCGAAGGCCGCGCCGAAGCCGAGGGCGACGCGGGCCAAGCCGAAGGCCGACGACAAGCCCGCCGCACGCAAGCCCGCCGCGAAGAAGCCCGCCACCAGGAAGTCCGCCGCCAAGGAGCCCGCCGCCGCAACCGAGCCCGCCGCAACCGAGCCCGCCGCAACCGAGCCCGCCGCAACCGAGCCCGCCGCAACCGAGCCCGCCGCAACCGAGCCGGCCGCCGCTGCCGAGCCCGGTGCGGCCGGTGCGACGGACCTGGCCGAGCCGCTGCCCGGCTACGCGGAGCTGACCGTGGCCTCCCTTCGCGCGCGGATGCGCGGCAAGACCGCCGAGCAGATCAGCGCCTTCCTGGCCTACGAGCGGGCGACGACGGGCCGGGCCGAGGTCATCCGCATGTTCGAGAACCGCCTGGCCAAGCTGCAGGCCGGAGAATAGAGGGAAGAAACGTTCGACCCGCGGGGAAGCGAGCTTCCCCGCCCCGTAGTCTTCCGTCATGGCCTCGAAGACCTCACCCGAGTCGCCCTTGCCGATCCGCACCGTTCTGCAGATGGTGGGCGGCTGGATCGGCAGGCTCGGCACCGTCTGGGTGGAGGGCCAGATCACCGACCTGAGCGCCCGCGGCGGCACGGTGTTCATGACCTTGCGCGACCCGGTCGCCAACGTGTCGGCCAGGGTGACCGCCCCTCGCGGGGTCTATGAGGCGGCCATGCCGCGGCCGGCCGACGGCGCCCGGGTGGTCGTGCACGTCAAGCCCGACTTCTGGGTCAACAGGGGTTCGTTCGCCTTCACCGCGATGGAGATCCGCCCGGTCGGCGTGGGCGAGCTGCTGGCCAGGCTCGAACGCCTCAGGCAGCTGCTGGCCGCCGAAGGGCTGTTCAACGCCGACAGGAAGCGGCGGCTGCCGTTCCTGCCCGGCACGATCGGGCTCATCTGCGGCCGCGACTCGGCGGCCGAGCGCGACGTGCTGGAGAACTCCCGCAGGCGCTGGCCCGCCGTGCGCTTCAAGGTCGAGGAGGTGGCCGTCCAGGGGCCGTACGCGGTGGGCGAAGTGACCGAGGCGCTGGGCAGGCTCGACGCCGACTCCGACGTCGACGTGATCGTCATCGCGCGGGGCGGCGGCTCTCTGGAGGACCTGCTGCCGTTCTCCGACGAGACGCTCGTGCGCGTGGTGGCCTCGTGCCGCACCCCCGTGGTGAGCGCGATCGGCCACGAGCAGGACAGCCCGCTGCTCGACCTGGTGGCCGACGTACGCGCCTCCACTCCCACCGACGCGGCCAAGAAGGTCGTGCCTGACGTCGGCGAGCAGCTCACGCTGGTGCGCCAGCTGCGCGACCGGGGCCGGCGGGTGCTGAGCGGCTGGCTCGACCGCGAGATGTCATGGCTGACGTCCGTACGCTCGCGGCCGTCGCTGGCGGATCCCGTACGCGAACTCGAACGCAGGGCCGAGCAGGTGGACGCGCTGCGCGAGCGCGCCAGGCGGTCGTTGACCGGCTCGCTCGACCGGGCGTCCGACGACCTCACCCATCTGCGCGCCCGGCTGGTCGCGTTGTCGCCGGCGGCCACGCTGGAGCGCGGCTACGCCATCGTGCAGCATCCGTCGGGCGACGTGGTACGCCGGGCGAAGGACGTCTCCCCTGGCACCGTGCTGACGATCCGGCTCACGGACGACCGCCTGACCGTGCGCGCCGAGGAGCCCGGGGACGCGGGCGGCGCGTGACCCCCGGCGGCGTGTCCACGGCTACCGCTCGTCTCCGGCAGTGACGCCGTAGCCGCGGGTGACGACCGTGGCCAGCCCGGCCAGCCCGGTCTTGATCTGTTCGATCGTCATGCCGCGTTCGTCGTGCTGGAAGGCGATCAGGCGGGCGTTGACGGGCGCGAGGAGCGCGTCGGCCAGGAACGCCTGGTCGGCCTCGGGGCAGGCCTCGTCGAGCAGCGTCGCCAGGTGGATGTGGTACACCCGGTACGGCCCGCTGTACCGCATGGCCTTGCCGCACTTCTCCAGCTGGGCGAACAGCCCCTGCTGGGCCACCACCCGGTCGACCAGGGCGTCCAGGAACGCGGTGACCCGTTCGCGGGCGGGGGCGCCGGGCCCGAGCGGCGGCGGCCCGGCGAGGAACGCCTCCTGGAAGCGCCGCTCCTGCTCGTCGATCAGCGCGAGGACGAGCCCGGCGCGGTCGCCGAAGCGCCGGTAGACCGTGCCGACGCCGACACCGGCGACGCGGGCCACCTCGTCGAGCGAGATGTCGTCCGCGCCCTGCTCGTCGATCATCCTGGCGGCCACCTCGATGATCTTCCGCCGGTTGCGAGCCGCGTCGGCCCGTTCGGGCTGGGGCTGCCCGATCACGGGCAGGATTCGGCGTCCGCACACGGTGGGCAGCATACCTCTGGTAAACGGAGAACTCTCCGGTTACTCTACTGACCGGAGAATTCTCCGGATACTGTGAGGGCCGTGATGAACGATTTCAACAAGCAGGTCATCGACGAGTTCCGCGCCAACGAGGGGCGGGTCGGGGGCATGTTTGAAAAGGCACACCTGCTGCTGCTCACCACCACCGGCGCGAGGAGCGGCAAGCCGTCGACCTCCCCACTGATGTACCTGCCCGACGGCGACCGCCAGGTCGTCATCGCGTCCGCGGGCGGCGGTGACCGGCATCCCGCGTGGTTCCACAACCTGCGCGCCCACCCCAAGGTCACGGTCGAGGTCGGCTCGGAGACGTTCGAGGCCGAGGCCGTGGCCGTGGAAGGCGAGGAACGCGACCAGCTCTATGCCCGGATGGTGGCGCAGGCACCCCAGTTCGCCGAGTACGAGGCCAAGACCACCCGGCGCATCCCCGTGGTCGCCCTCGTACGCGCCGGCTCCTGAACGCCGGCTGCTGAACGCCGGCTGCTGAACACGGCGGGCCCGCGGGGCAGGGGGGCACCGCGGGCCCGCCGGAGCTCCACGGCGACCGGCGACCGGGCCGCACCCCGCGGCCCGCACCGGGCCGGCCTGCCGGTCAGAAGGGGGCGTCGTCGGCGTCGCCCGGGGTGGGGCCCGAGGTGGGGTCAGAGCGGCGGGCCATGGCCGCGGCCAGCTTGACCCGGGCCCCCTGCAGCCACTCCTCGCAGACGGCGGCCAGCTTCTCGCCCCGCTCCCAGAGCTCGATCGACTGCTCCAGGGTGAGCCCGCCCGTCTCCAGGCGGCGCACCACCTCCGTCAGCTCCTCGCGGGCCTGCTCGTATGAGGGTGCCTTCTCGTCTGCCACGGCACCACCCTAGACGCGGCGGGACGTGCCCGGGCGCAGCCGGCCGGGGTGTCAGCCCTGGGGGCGCTGCTGCAGGACGGAGGCCAGCTGGGCCAGCTCGGGCCAGTCGGCGGTGCCGGTGATCACCAGGGTGACGTCGGGCAACATCCGCACCAGGGTGCGCTGGTTCTTGTCCTCGCGGAAGCGCCGCTCCCACGTGGCCCCGCCGATCTCCTGCGTGCCCACGGCCTTGTCGCTGTTGGCCATGCGGCTGGCGAACCCGGCGGCCGGCTTCTCGTCGCTCTGCGCGAACATCGCGTGCTCCCGCTGGGCGGTCGCGTAACCGAGGAAGAGGACCTTGGCGGCGCCGTTGCCGGCGGCGATCCTGTTGCTGTTGGGCACCCATCCGGCCGGGTCGTTCCGCGGGGCCCACACGCCGTAGGGCACCTCGTGGCCGAAGTTGGCGACGGTGATCGAGTATTCGACCCGCGGGATGTGCTCATCGCGGCTCTGCGGGGTGACCAGCAGGAAAATCCCGGCTCCGACCACGCAGACCAGCAGGGCTACCGCGTAGCCGTAGAAACCTTCGGTGAACCGTCGCACACTTGGCGAGGTTACCCGCTGGACCGGCCGGTCACCGAAGTGGCCGGGCGGATGCGGCCGATGATGGCGAGGGCGTCCTCGGCCAGGTCGCGATCGCCGGTGCGGACGACCTCGGAGACGGCCGCGGCCAGCGCGCCCGTGATCACCACGACGAGCGCGCCCTCGTCGTCGAACAGGGTCGCGTTGAGCTGGGCCCACTTGCGCAGCCGGTCGCGCATGATGACGTCGAAGCCGGGCGGTCCGTCGCCGCGCAGGAACAGCGCGGCCAGCTCGCGCTCCTCCAGGCAGCCCTCCAGGTAGGCGCGGGCGGCGCTGACGAACACCCGCATCGGGTCGGTCTCGCCGGCGGCGCGGGCCTCGCGCGCGGCCAGCTTGGTGCGCTGCGACAGCCCGGCCTGGAACTCCTCCCACAACGTGAGGTAGAGGTCGGCCTTGCCGGAGAAGTGGTGGTAGAGGCTGCCCACGCTGGCCTCCGCCCTGGCCACCACGTCGGTCACGCCCGCGTCGGCGAAGCCCTTGGAGACGAAGACCTCCCTGGCTGCGGCGAGCAGTGAGCTGCGTGTGGCCGCGCCCCGCTCGGACGTGCGCGACTGGGCCACCACGTTTTCCACATCGCTCATTCGGATCTCCTCCACTGCGAGCGCCGTCCTGCTTCACGGCGGAGGCGGGACTTCCGTTGAGGGACCCGGTCTCCGATGTGCAGGGCGACCATGTCGAAGCTTACAGAGGTCGCCTCCGCCCCGCTTCTGGGCAGAGAAGCAGGGCCGGCAGGGCAGGTTATCCCGTCCTGGGCGGGAATAAGGCGGCAACTACGATCGACGTAGATGTTCCACGAGGAGGCCACGCATCATGTCCGACGACACGTCCGTACCGGCCCGGCTCGCCACGGGCGAGCACGCCCCCGATCGCAACCTGGCGATGGAGCTCGTCCGGGTCACGGAGGCCGCCGCGATGGCGGCGGCCCGCTGGGTCGGCCGGGGAGACAAGAACGGCGCCGACGGCGCGGCGGTCAACGCCATGCGCCAGCTGATCAACACGGTGTCGATGAACGGCGTGGTGGTCATCGGCGAGGGCGAGAAGGACCACGCTCCGATGTTGTTCAACGGCGAGCAGGTCGGCGCGGGCAGCGGCCCCGCCTGTGACGTGGCCGTCGACCCCATCGACGGCACCCGGCTGACGGCGCTGGGCATGCCCGACGCGGTGTCGGTGATCGCCGTGAGCGAGCGCGGCTCGATGTACGACCCGTCCGCGGTGTTCTACATGGAGAAGCTGGTCACGGGCCCGGAGGCGGCCGACGTGGTCGACATCGAGGCCCCCGTGTCCGCGAACATCGGCGCGGTGGCCAAGGCCAAGCACTGCTCGCCGTCCGACGTGACCGTGGTGGTGCTCGACCGGCCCCGGCACGAGCAGATGGTCAAGGAGATCAGGGGGACCGGCGCCCGGATCAAGTTCATCACCGACGGCGACGTGGCCGGCGCGATCATGGCGGCCCGAGCCGGTACGAACATCGACCTCATGCTGGGCATCGGCGGCACCCCCGAGGGCATCGTGGCGGCGTGCGCGCTCAAGTGCCTGGGAGGCGTCATCCAGGGCCGGCTCTGGCCGCGTGACGACGCCGAGCGCAGCAAGGCCGTCAACGCCGGGCACGATCTCGGCCAGGTGCTCACCACCAACGACCTGGTCAAATCGGACGACGTGTTCTTCGCGGCGACCGGCATCACGCACGGCGAGCTCATGCGGGGCGTACGGTTCCGGGCCGGCTCGGCGGTGACGGAGTCACTGGTGATGCGCGGCCGGTCGGGGACGATCCGCAAGATCGAGAGCGAGCACCAGCTCTGGAAGTTGCGGGCGTACAGCGCGATCAACTTCGACACCGCGGGCTGAGCGCCGGACCGGGCGCGCGGGGACCGGGCGCGACGGACGCGCGGGCCGGACGCGCGGGACGGACGCGCGGGCGCCGGGCGGGACGGACGCGCCGTTGAGAGTTCAGCGGCGGCGTTTGCGGCGGGGCGGCTCCTTGACCTTGACCTCGCCGGCGAAGTTGGTCGTGCGCACCTCGACGACGGGCCCGCCCGGCTCGGTCGGCTGCTTGGTCAGCCGGACGGTCTTGTCCTTGGCGACCCTGATCACCTCGAGCCCTTCCGGCACGTGGATCTCCAGCCCGCCGAAGACGAGGGTGGCGTTGATGATGATGCGCCGGTTCTGCAGGATCGCGTCGCGGAAGTCGAGCTTCGTCGTGCCGAACATGGCGGTCACGGCGACCTCGGCGGGCACGACCCAGCGCCCGCCGCGCTGCTCCTTCTTGAAGATGGCCGACACCGGCCGGCCGTCGAGGTTGAGCGGTTGTTCCTCGGCGGGCAGCAGGTCGGCGGTGAGCGCGGCCAGCTCGCCGAGCGTGCGTGAGGAGTAGAGCACGCCGAGCCGTTCCTCCAGCTCTTCGAGGGAGAGCCGGCCGTCGGCGTGGGCGTCCTGGAGGACCTGGGCGATGCGCTCCCGGTCGGCGTCGGACGCGCGGAGCTCGTGCGGCTGCGGCGCGTCGCCGGGCGCCGGCCGGTGGCGGGCCGTCACCCATTCCTCGGCCAGCCGCTCTCCCACTTCCTGCAGCTTGGGCAACCACGATCCAGCGCGTTCGTTCACACTTCTGACGATATCCGGCGCCCGTGGGAAGCGCTCGCCCCGAACCGATCCATCTCAGCGGATTCGCGCCGGTGCGCGACGATCCTCTCGGGCACGTTCTCGTTCGTGTCGGCGTGGCGGGAAGCGGGTCGCGCGCGGAATCCGTACGTCTCCTCATCCGTTGATCGGTCGGAGGGAGGTGTGTGCGCGTGCATCAACCGGCGCGGTGGGGGCTCGGCGTGGCAGGGGCGGGCATCGCGGTCATCGTCGGCCTGGAGGTGTCCAGCCTCGACGAGCTGAACCCGATCAGGCGGACCATCAGCGAGCACGGCCTGGGCCCCGGTGGCTGGATCTTCGCCTGCGCGGTGGGTCTGCTGGCGGCGGGGTCCGTGGGCATCGGGGTGTCGCTGGCGCGCAGGAAGCTGGCGGGGGTCGCCGGCACCGTGTCGCTCATGGGGTGGAGCGTCGGCCTGTTCATGACGGCCTGGTTCGAGAAGCACGACTGGTCGGTGGGGCCGAGCGTGAGCGGGAGCATCCACCGGGTGGGCAGTTTCATGGCTTTCCTGTGCCTGCCGCTGGCGGTCGTGCTCATCACCGGGCCGTGGCGGCGTCGCGAGCGGTCGCGGGCCACGCTGGTGGCGTTCGGGTTCGGGGTGTGCTCGGTGTTGTGGGTGGCGGGCATCGCCACGATGGTGTTCATCGGCACGCGCAACGGCCTGCCGTGGTATCGGGTCATGCCTCTCGGGCTGGTGGAGCGCGGTCTGGCCGTCACGGAGGTGGCGGCGCTGCTGGCGCTTGGCGTGTGGGCGGCCACACCGGGGAACCGGTCGCTGGAAGCCGGATTGCGTGCTGGCGGAACGGCCGGATCTGCGGCTAACCTGACCCCGCCTCACGTTTGATCCACCCCCCGATCAGGAGGCCGCCGTGCCGTCCTCGCGTGATCGCCAGGCCCGGTTCGCCACGTACGTCGTCTACGCCGTGCAGGGCCTGTCCTTCGCCTCGCTGCTCATCCAGGTCGCCGCGCTGCAGGACAGGCACCGGCTCGACGAGGGCACGCTGACGCTGCTCCTCCTGATCGTCCCCGTGTTCGCGGGGGTCGGCAGCGTGGCGGCGGGCGCGTTCGCCGCCCGCCACGGCAGCAGGGTCCTGCTGCGGATCGCCCAGCCGGTGGTGGCCGCCGCCGTGGTGCTGGCGGGGCTCGCGCCGAGCGTGCCGCTGCTGGTGCCGGTGCTGCTGGTGTTCGGGGTGGCCGTGGGCGCGGTCGACGCGGGCATCAACATGCAGGGCGTGGCCGTCGAGCGCAGGTACGGCGTCCAGGTGCTGAACGGCTTCCACTGCGTGTGGAGCGCCTTCGGCATGGCGGGAGCGTTATGGGCGTCGGTGGCCGCCGGTCTCCCGCTGCCGCTCATCATGGCGATCCCGATGATCTTCGCGCTGGCCGGCTCCCTGTACGCGGGCCGCGACCTGTGCGCGCCGGAGGAGGAGAAGGCCCCGGCCGCCAGGGGAAACGGCCGGCGGG
>NZ_SMLD01000188.1:0-16950 GCF_004352805.1 Nonomuraea mesophila | reverse complement strand
GGATGCCGGAGGGTGCGTGGTGGTGGGGCGGGGGCCCAGGTCGCCCGGCCCGCGGTCGGAGACGGCGGGCCAGTGGAGGAGGTCCTGGTCGGCGTGGTACGGCGTCCGTACCACCAGGACGGCGGCCGCGACCAGCATGAGCACGCCGAGCAGGACGCCCGTGACCATCAACGCCCGCCCGCGCCACCCGCCTTCGTCGGCGGGCGCGGCGGGCGCAGGTCCACGGCGCGGTCCAGTCATCCCTCACATGCTAGAGACGTGTCGCACCGCTCGGGCAAAGTGCTGGCAAATCACGCAACAACCAGAAAGTCCGGTGGATCGTGGTGCCGAGCTCAGCACGTGCACAGCAGACCGCGCAGCGCCGTCTCCAGGCAGAGCCCGGAACGGGCAGGGATCGGCCACGGGAAACGCACCAGCGAGTCGTCCACCCGCACGGTCGCGCCGAACCGGTCCAGTTCCCACAACCACACCTCACCCGCCCGCTCGCCCAGTTGCCTGGACACCCCGGCCGTGAGCTGCGGCCGGTGCGAGGCGTTGACATGGGCGAGCACCCGTTCGGCCGTCTCGGCGAGCGGGTCGGGCGCCGCGCCGAGGTAGTCGTCGGCGTCGAGCGTGCCCGACTCCTGCCCGGTCAGGTAGACGACCTGGCCGACGTCCAGCCGCAGCAGCCGGGGCGCGTCCGGCTGCCCGTACCGCTCCAGCGCCTCGAACAGGCTCTCGTCCGGGCAGTGCGCGGCCACCGCGACGGCCGACGAACGCGCCTCGCCCTCAGGTACGGCCTCCGCCCACCCCTGCACCTCGATCACCCCACGCGGGTGGGTGACGGAGCCGAGTTGCCGCATCGCCGTCAGGTTCACCGCCACCACGGCGTCCTCGCGCAGCCCGTGCAGCGTCTCCCCGGGCAGCACCAGCAGCACAGGACGCCCGCGTCCGTCGACCCCGCCGCGGGCGGGTGACGGGGCGCCCTCGACGGACAGCTTGGCGACGCCGGCGGTCGCGGCCAGGGTGCGGACCCGCTCGGGGATCGGCAGCATGAACGCCTCCTTGGGGGAAAACTGATGTGTTAGGTTAGGCTCGCCTAAGTAAGGAATACCTAATCACATCGAGGTGAACGTGCGCTACACCGGCCCGAAGGTGCGGCTCTCACGCCGCGCGGGCGTCCCGCTGACCAGGAAAGCCGTCCGCTACTTCGAGCAGCGCCCCTATCCGCCGGGCGAGCACGGCCGCAAGACCAACCGCCGCAACGCCGGCGACTACGGGCTGCGGCTGCTGGAGAAGCAGAAGCTGCGCTGGTACTACGACGTGTCCGAACGGCAGCTTCGCCGCTACTGGGACCTCGCCCTGCGCATGCCGGGCGCGTCCGGCGCCGAGCTGGTCGCGCTGCTGGAGTGCCGCCTGGCCTCGCTGGTGCTGCGCGCCGGGCTGGCGCCGTCCATCTACGCGGCCAGGCAGTACGTCGGCCACGGCCACATCGCCGTGGACGGCCGCAAGGTCGACATCCCCAGTTACCTGCTCAAGCCAGGGCAGACCGTCACGGTCAGGGAACGGTCGCGCAGGCTGCAGCCGTTCGTGGCCGCCGCCGAAGGGGTGTACGCCGACGACCGGATCGCCCCCTACCTCACGGTCGACCACGCCGGCCTCCGCTTCACGCTGACGCACCGGCCCGAGCGTGAGCAGATCGACGTTCCGGTGGACGAGCAGCTCGTCGTGGAGTTCTACTCCCGCTGACTCAGTCCAGGGCCCGCTGCCCGCGCAGCTCGGCCACCTCTTTGCGCAGCTCGGAGAGCTCGGCGAGGATGCGCTGGGTGTGGTGGGCGGCGTCCAGGCCCTTGGCGGCGCGTTCCGCGGCGTTCTCGTCGTCCATCGCGCTGACCACGACCGCGAGGAACAGGTTCAGCACGACGAACGTGCACACCAGAATGAAGATCGTGAAGAAGATCCAGGCCGACGGGTGGCGGCCCATCACCTCCCTGGCGATGTTGCCCCAGTCGTCACCCGTCATCGTCTGGTAGAGCGTGAACAACGAGGTGGGCAGGCTGCCGAACCGGTCGGGGGCGGTCTGCCCGTAGAGTTTGGTGGCCATGACGGCGGCCACGTAGAGGACCAGGGAGAGCAGCACCACGATCGAGCTCATTCCCGGCAGTGCGCGCAGCAGCGCCGAGACCACGCGGCGCAGGCTCGGCACGACCGACAACAACCGCAGCGCGCGCAGGATGCGCATCGAGCGCAGCACCGACAGGCCGCCGGCCGCCGGAACCAGGGCGATGGCGACGATCACCGCGTCGAAGATGTTCCACGGGTCGCGGACGAACGCCGAGCGCTCGACGTAGACCTTGGCCAGCAGTTCGACGACGAAGATGTAGAGCGCGACGTGGTCGACGAGGATGAGCAGGTCGCCGTGACGCTCGACCACGCCCGGGAAGGTCTCCAGTCCCAGGACGGCCGCGTTGGTCAGGATGACGGCGATGATGAACCGCTGGAAGCGCCGGTGGGCGAGGAAGTCGCGCAAGCGTTCACGCACGGGGGTAGGCTCCTAAGGCACTGATCATGTTGCTCCACCATGATGACGCACCATGATCAAGGAGAAGACCGTGGGCGAATCCACGGGCACCTGAGGGGGGAAGGGGCCGGCGCCATGTCCTATCCGAATGACGTCCCCGGCTACTACGGCCCGCCCCCGCAGACCCACCCCAACGGCACCACGATCCTCGTGCTGGGCATCCTGAGCCTGGTGGTCTGCAGCATTCTCGGGCCCTTCGCCTGGGTGATGGGCAACAACGCGCTGCGCGAGATCGACGAGAGCGGCTACTACTACGAGAACCGCGGCGCGGTCCAGGCCGGGCGCATCTGCGGCATCATCAGCAGCGTCCTGATGATGATCACCGTCGGGTTCCTCGTCCTCGCGTTCGGGATGGCGCTCGTCTTCGGCGGCCTCGGCAGTGGCGCCTAACGCCTGCCGTAGTCGCCGAGGCCCGACTCCAGCAGGTCGAACGCCTGCTCCGCCTGCGCCCTGAGTCCGGGCTCGATGCTCTCCCACTCCTCGCCGGCGATCCTCCTGCGCACCGACGCGTGGGTGAGCAGGCGGGTCGTGGTGAGCACGTGCGCCGCGACGACCCTGGGCCGCAGGTCGCCGGGGCCGGTGTCGAGCTCGTCGGCGAGCGCACGGGCCAGCGCCTGCTCCCGCTGCTCGTGCACCTCGCGCATCCGGGCGACCAGCGCCGGGCTCGCGTCCACGACCCTGGCGAACACGTCGGCGCCCAGGTTGAACCCGTATCGCCAGTCCTGGGTGCCGATGGCGTGCAGCACGTCGCGACGGAAGGCGCGTACCACGCTCTCACCGGGCTCGCGCTCCCGCAGCACCTGCACGGGGTGGTCCACGGCCAGGTGCTGCCGGTCGGCGAACAGGTCCTCCTTGGCGCTGAAGTAGTTGAACACGGTGTTGACCGACACGTCGGCGGCCCGCGCCACCTCGGCCACGGTCACGTTGTCGAACCCCTTGGCCATGAACAGGCCCATCGCGATGTCGGCGATGCGCTCCCTGGTCTCGCGTTTCTTCCGCTCCCGCAGCCCTTCACTCATGTCGCCATCGTACCAAACTTGCAGCGACACCAAAATTATGGTTGCCTCAAAGTTGGAGGCGATGAAATGATCAGGACTTCAGGTTTGAGCAAGACCTACGACGGCGGCGTGCAGGCCGTCACAGACCTCGGCATCTCGGTGGAACCCGGCGAGATCGTCGGATTCCTCGGCCCGAACGGCGCGGGCAAGACCACGACCATGCGCATGCTGACCACCCTGCTGCGGCCCACGTCCGGCACCGCGACCGTGGCCGGGCACGACCTGGTCGCCGACGCGAAGGAGGTGCGCAAACGCATCGGGTACGTCTCTCAGGGCGGCGGCATCCTGCCGACCGCGCCGCTCAAGGGAGAGCTCGAACTCCAGGGCATGCTCCACGGGCTGAGCCGCCGCGAGTCCGCGGCCAGGGCGGGTGAGGTGCTGGCCAGGCTGGACCTCGCCGGGCTGGAGAACAGCCTCGGCGGCACGCTCTCCGGCGGCCGGCGCCGCCGCTTCGACATCGCGCTCGCCCTGCTGCCCGACCCGGCCCTGCTCTTCCTCGACGAGCCGACCACCGGCCTCGACCCGCAGAGCCGGGCCAACCTGTGGGACCACATCCGCACGCTGCGCCAGGAGAACGGCACGACGGTGTTCCTCACGACCCACTACCTCGACGAGGCCGACGCCCTGTGCGACCGGCTGCTGATCATCGACCACGGGCGGATCGTGGCCGAGGGCGCCCCTGCCGAGCTCAGGACCGGCGGGCAGACGCTCGACGAGGTGTTCCTCGACATCACCGGCAGGTCGCTGCGCGAGGAGAGCGCACTGACGGGAAAGGAGGCCTGATGCTCCGCGACACCTGGGTGTTGTTCCGCCACGGTGTGGGCGTCACGCTGCGGCAGAAGGTCGGCATCGTCTTCGGCGCGGTCCAGCCGCTGCTCTTCCTGGTGCTGTTCGGGCCCATCTTCACCACGTTCGGCACCTGGGAGACGCTCGTGCCCGGCCTGATCATCCAGCTCGGGCTGATGAGCATGGGATTGGCCGGATTCGGCATCCTCTTCGAGAAACGCTCGGGCGTGCTGGAGCGGATGCGCGTCACCCCGGCCAGCCGGCTGGCACTGCTGCTCGGGCGGGTGCTCACCAACGCGGTCACGCTGATCGTGCAGACGCTGCTGCTCCTCGCGGTCGCCTTCGCCTTCGGCCTGCGCGCGCCGGTGCTCGGGCTGGCGGCCGGGTTCGTGCTGGTCGTGGTGCTCGGGCTGAGCCTGGCCGCCCTGTCGTACGCCGTCGCCCTGACGATGAACGAGCAGTTGTTCGCGCCGGTGATGTCCACCGCCGTGATCCCGCTCATCCTGCTGTCCGGCTCGTTCCTGCCGATGTCGATGGCGCCGGGCTGGCTCGACGCCCTGTCGCACCTCAGCCCGTTCCGGTATGTGCTGGAGGCGCTGCGCGAGCTGTTCCACGGCCACTACCTGACGGGCACGGTCGGCGTCGGCGTGGCGGTGACCGCCGTCTTCGCCGTCGTCAGCCTCACCGTCGGGACGCGCGTGTTCAACCGGGAGAACGCGTAGGCGAGCGCCGACGTGGCAGGAGCGGGCGGCACTCCGGCCACACCGGCGCCGTGAGACCGGTGACCGCGCCTTGGGAGGGCGGCGCCGGTCAGGCCGCGCTTCTGGAGCGGCGCTGCAGGGCCGCGATGATCCCCGCCGGATCCACGATCCCGTAGCCGTAGCCGTAGTCGAAGCCCACCTCGCTGCGGTCCTCCGCGGTGCGCCGCAGCAGCGCCCGCAGCTGCGCGGGCGACAACCTGTCGGCCGGCCACAGCGTGCGCACCGCCGCCACGAGCCCGGCCGCCACCGGGGCCGCCGCCGACGTGCCCGAGTCGGGCGAGCCGGGGCCGAGGGCCTGCGACCCGGAGAAATGTGTGTACGCGCACAGGTCCGGCTTGCGGGCGGTCAGCCGTCCAGGGCCCTGCGAGGAGTAGCCCACCCGCTCGCCGTTGACGTCGATACCGCCGATCGACAGGGCCTTCGGATGGGAGTTGGCGCCCACGATGGGCCGGGAGGGGAACCCGCACCGGCCGTCGGGGCACTCGCGGCCGCAGTTGCCCGCCGCGAACAGCACGTCCGCGCCCGCCCGGTCCAGGCCGGCCACCATCAGGTTGAACGGATGGGCGGCGTTGTCGGAGTAGTTGCCGGGATGCCCGACGGGGAAGTCCCACTCGGGCGAGAACGACCCCCACGAGTTGCTCACCACCAGCGCCTTCGACCCGGCGGGCTGGGCGTCGAGCACGGTCCGCAGGTGCGCGAACGCCGACACCGCGTCCGACAGCAGGCCGTCCATCGCCGAGCCGCCCGGCCGGGTGGACAGCAGCACCGGGATGTCGATGAGCGAGGCGTGCGGGGCCGCGATGAGCGCGTCGAACGCGCACATCGTGCCGTGGTCCACCTCGAACTCGCCCGCTGTGCCCGACACCCCCGGAGGGCTCCAGGACCGTTCGGCGTCCAGCGTCACGCCCCGGCCGAGCTGCCTGGCCGCGTGTGCGGCGTTGATGCCGTTGTCGAGCACGGCCAGCGCGACCCCGCCGCCGTCGAGCCCCTCGGCATGCAGGCCGGAGACGCGCAGCAGGCGTTCGACGTCGTGCCAGTCGCCGGAGGGCGGATCGCCCCCGCACACCGGCGCGGACCCGATGACCGGGTCGGCGAAGATGCCGACCACGTCGGGCCTGATGCCGGGGAGCAGCGTGACCCTGGAGGCCAGCTCGTCGTCCGAGATCGTGCCCCGGACCAGCACGGACGCGTCTTCGGCGGCCAGCGAGAAGTCGAGCGGCTGATTGAGGGAGAGCGGGTCGCCGCCGGTCGAGGGGACGGGACGCGGCACGGCCACGGGCACGAACGCCGAGTCGAGCTCGACGCCGGGCAGCCCATCGGCGACGTCGGCCGTGGTGGCGGCCTGGCCGGGGTCGGCGACGGCCGCGACCAGGTCGGGAGAGGGACGGAGCTGGATCAGGACCCGCATGTGTCACCACCAACGTGAGTGGGGGAGCGAACGTCCCAACATTCCTGCATCCGCCCGCCCGCGTCCAGGGGGTCTCGCCGGTTTTGACCTGCGGAAATGCACTAATCACCGCGAAGTGGACGACTTTTGTCCGCAGCCCGCCGTACTTCCCCGCCGACGATCTTTTCACTACGGTGAGGCACCATGACGCTGGAGGCGCGGAAGCCGGTCGACGACGGGGAGAAGGCTCACTGGCTGGCGGTGCGGCCGAGGCTCATCCTCGCCAGCGCCTTCATGCTCTTCCTCGAGCTGGCGCTGATCAGGTGGACCGGATCCAACATCGTCCACCTCAGCTACTTCACGAACTTCGTGCTGCTCGGCTCGTTCCTCGGCATCGGGCTCGGCTTCCTGCGCGTCGGCCGGTCGCGGCGCCAGCCCTACTACTCGCCCGTCGTGCTGGCCGTGCTCGTCGTGGTCGTGCTGGCCTTCCCGGTGACCGTCGACAGGAACACCGAGGGCGTCCTGTACTGGACGAGCCTGTCCACCAGCGGCCCGCCCGCGTGGCTGATCCTCCCGGTCATCTTCTGCGCCGCGGCGCTGGTGCTCATGGGCCCCGCCGAGCTCGTCGGCCGCTGCTTCCCCGAGCTGCCGCGCCTGGAGGCATACCGCTACGACCTGATCGGCAGCCTCACCGGCATCGCCGCGTTCACCGCGCTGTCCTTCCTGAGCGCGCCGCCGGTGTTCTGGGGGCTGATCGCCGCGATCTGCTACGCGCTGCTGCTGGTGCCCCGGCCGCGCACCCTCTACGTGGGCCTGGTGACCGTGCCGTCGCTGGCCGTCGTCGGGCTGCTGCTGGCCGAGACGCTCACCGCGGGGGCGATCTGGTCGCCGTACTACAAGGTGACGTTCAGGCAGCTCGAACAGCTGGGCGTCGCCGTCACCGACATCGCGGTCAACGGCATCCCGCACCAGCAGGCCGTGCCCGCCGCCGCCCGGCTGCAGTGGGAGCGCCAGTACGGCCTGCCGTACGAACGGACCACGAAACCGCCGAAGGACGTGCTCATCGTCGGCGCCGGCAGCGGCACCGACGTGGCGATCGCGCTGTCCAAGGGCGCCACCCACGTCGACGCCGTCGAGATCGACCCCAAGCTGCGCGAGCTCGGCGGCTCCGTCCACCCCGACCGGCCCTACGCCGACCAACGCGTCACCACCCATATCACCGACGGCCGTGCCTTCCTGGAACGTACCGACCGCACGTACGACCTCATCCTCTTCGCGCTGCCCGACTCCCTCACCCTCGTCTCCGGAGCCAGCTCGCTGCGCCTGGAGAGCTACCTGTTCACCGAGGAGGCCATGCGGGCCGCCCGGGAGCGCCTCAAGCCCGGCGGCGCCTTCTCGATGTACAACTACTACCGCGAGAGCTGGCTCGTCGACCGCCTCGCGTCCACCATGCAGAGCGCCTTCGGCCACAAGCCGTGCGTCGACATCGTCAGCACCGCGGGCCAGCAGGCCGTCATCACCGCCGGCCTCGGCGAGGCCGACCAGCGCTGCGGCTCCGCCTGGGCCGGAGCGGCCCCCGGCACCCCCGCCCCCGCCGACGACGACCGCCCGTTCCTCTACCTCAAGGACGCGACGATCCCGCCGATCTACATCATCACGCTCGGCCTGATCCTCATCGTCAGCCTCCTCGCCGTCCGCGTCGTCGCGGGCCCCTACGACCGCATGCGGCCCTACGCCGACCTGTTCCTGCTGGGCGTCGGGTTCATGCTGCTGGAGACGAAGAGCGTGACCGGGTTCGCGCTGCTGTTCGGCACGACGTGGGTGGTCAACGCGATCGTCTTCGCCGGCGTGCTCGTCGCGGTCCTCGCCGCCGTCGAGGTGACCCGCCGCTTCCGCACCCCGCCGCTGCCCGTCATGTACGGCGTGCTGTTCGCCGGCCTGCTGCTGGCCTGGCTGGTGCCGAACGCGTGGCTGCTGTCCCTGCCGCTGCCGCTGCGCGCGGTGGCCGCGGTGACCGTGGCCTTCCTGCCGATCTTCGCCGCGAACGTCGTCTTCGCCAAACGCTTCGCCGACACCGCCGACGCCACCACGTCCTTCGGCGCCAACCTGCTGGGGGCCATGGTGGGCGGCTGCCTGGAGTACGCCGCGCTGGTCATCGGCTACAAGGGGCTGCTCATCGTGGCGGCCCTGCTCTACGTCGGGGCGCTGGTGCTGCTGCCGAGGAAGAAGGGCGCGCTGGTGTGACGTGAGGGGCGTGCGGTCCGCGCCATAAACGTTCGGCATGGTCCGCGCTCCCCGCGGCGCCCTTGCGGTTGACTGGCGTGGAGAAGCGCGGCGAGTGCCGCCTCCTCTTCGGGAGCCTCGGAGGAGCGAGATGCCTGAGCCCGATCGCGAGGCGATGCAGGCTGCCCTGGCGCGCATCCAGCGGCTGTCCGACGAGCACTGGTGGACGCTCCACCAGGTCTGCGGGCTGATGCGGGGCGACGCGTGGGTGGGCCCGGCCGGGCGCAGGTTCGGCGAGGAGGTGCATGCGGCCGAACGCGCGCTGCGCGAGATGTTGTCCAAGGCCGTCGCCGACGCCAGGCACCGGCTCGCCACCCTGCCGGAGGGGTCATGAGCCCCGGCCCCGACTTCACGGGTGTCAAACGGCCCGCGTTCGACACCATGGCCGACCAGCACACCGCCGCCGCCGGCCGGCTCGCCGACCTCGCCACCCGGCTGCACGGCGAGCTGACGGCCGCCGGCCTCGACACCCTGCCCGCCACGCGCATCCGCGACCTGGCCAGGCAGGCCCGGACCCAGGCCGAGGACCTGCGGCGGCGCCGGCGGCTGGTCGACGAGCTCGAACGCGAGAAGGTCGTCTTCGGCACCTCCACCGCCGCGGGCTCCTTCGTGCCGCTGCCCGACAAACTGGAGACCGGGCAGGCGATGCTGGACGGCGCCGCCGCCGCCGACGCGGCCATCGCCGCCCACACCAAGCTCCCCAGGGGCAAGGTGCTGCCCGAGCAACTCGCCGTCCTGCAGCGGTACGCCGCCAAGGCGCACGACCCCGCCTTCGCCAAGGCGTTCATGAGCAGGCTCGGCGCCAGGGGCGTGACCGACCTGGCCAACGCCATCTGGCAGGAGAAGGCCTCCTGGGAGCGCGCGGGAGACCACGAGGGCGCCAAGCGGGCGGCCGCCCAGGGAGATCACGTCCTGCGGATGCTCAGCACGACGCTGGCCGCCGCCACCGACCCCGACAGCCCCGCCTACCTCGGCGCCGGGTTCCTGCAACGGCTCAAGGCCGCCGGCCGCACCTCCAGAGACGTCCACAGCGTGACCGGCGGCCGGCCCACCGCCTACCACGACCTGGCCGACGTGCTCGGCGCCCACCCCGGCAAGCCCCCGTACTCGGCGGAGTTCATGCGCACGGTCGGACGCGACATGATCGCGCTCGACCGCGAGGTCCACGACGCCCTCAAGAACGGCGAAGGAACGAAGGTGATGAGCGACATGCGCACCTTCGTCCCCGACCTGCTGCGGGCCGCCGCCTCCCGCCCCGCCGCGGCGCAGGCGCTCCTCGACCACACGCCCGCCGGCCGTAAGACGACCAACCTCCACTACCTGCTGCACGACCGGGTGGCCTGGTGGACCGACAACCCCCACTCGACCGCGGACGACCGCGACGCCAGGGCGCTTGGGGCGGCGATGGAAGCCGCGATGAAGGGCTCCGACCCGGTCTCGCTCCGGCTGACCGCGGAGACCCTCAAGATCCTCGGAGCCGACCTGCCCCCGCTCTACGCCCGCAACACCGCCGAGAAACTCCAGCTCGCCGACCAGGCCGGCTTCGACCAGCGCGCATCCTTGCGGCCCGCACTCGGCACCATCCTGTCCGCCCACATCGACGAGCTCGGCCGGATCATCGAAGGCCGCAACGTGCTCAAGTCCGGCGTCGGCGAAACCCTGAAGGACCAGTCGGTCAACCGGCGCGACATCGACTACGCGCTGCTCCTCGCCACCAGCGACGACGCCGTGTTCGCCCAGATCACCAGGGCGCAGGCCGAGCACACGCGCGTGGAGATCGACCGCATCTTCCCCCTCACCGACAAAGGCCCGCGCCTCGTCGACCCCCTCTCCAAGGAGAGCAAGACCTTCGGCCACATCCTCGGCGCCCGCGAACAGGCCCTCTACTCGGCGGGCCGGGCCAACGAGGCCGCCGCCAAGGAACTCGAGTCCATGGTGCGCTCCGCCATCGGCATCGTGCCCGTGCCCGGCAAGGAGTTCGCGGGCAAGCTGGCCGAGCAGGCGTTCAAGGGCATGCGCCTGGAGGGCTTCGCCAAAGAGGTGGCGGGGGAGGTGGGCGGCAAGCCGGGGACGTACGCGTTCGACAAGGGGGCGAGCTGGATCGCCGGGTTCTTCAAGAACGGCAAGATGCTCGACGAGTCGTACGCCACGGCGACGGAGAACCGGGAACTGGTCAACCGGTTGATGGAGCAGATGGTGGCCACGGCCACGGTGGCGCACGGCCAGCACGACGGCCAAGGCCTCAAGGGGCGCTCGTTCATCGACGAGAACGGCCGGATGAAGCCCATCATCGAAATGACGCCCGCGGAGTATGAGGCCTTCCTGAACTGGGCGGCGGATCACTCCGGGTTCAACAGTCAGAAGGCCTTCTCTGAAGGCATCATGAATGACGGAGCCGAGGAGGCTCGCCGGTCCTATGGGGTCGCAGACTGAAGGAAAACAGTGATCAACAGGCGGAAACTCGTCGTGTCGGCGCTTTTGATGATGGTCGCCGTTTCCGCATGCTCCGGCGGAGACTCGAAAGCGGCTCCACCCGATCTCCGTCCCGTCGTCGACCAGTCTCCCTACTGGTGTGAATTCGTCTCGCAGGAGTCCTACCGCCGGGTCAGCGGCGACACGCGGCCGTACACCGAAAGGAAGGACGGGCCGTGGCGTGACGACGGTGGTTGCCTGGTCGAAGGGGGGAGAAACGGCGATCCCGTCGGAGTGTGGTGGTCGAAGATCGATGACAGCGTCAAGCGGCTGGAGCTCACCCGCGAGAACTGGGCCATGGCCAAGCCGACAGATCTGCCCGAGGATCTCGGAGAGGGATTCGCCGTCTACGCGGGCAACGACATGCTCGGCGGACGGCCCTACTATGTGATCTCCCGCTTTTCCTGCGGAGACACGGATCCCTGGATCCGTATCGACCTGAAAAAGGTGGCCGAGGGGCGTGATGCCATCAAGGACCTCACCGAGTTGATGCGGGTCGCGCAGCGTCGTTATGGCGTGCTGCACAAATGCGACCCGGGGCCTCCTTAACGAATCGGCCCACCGTTCATTGATCCAGGTCCCGATGCGCCGACGGCGGGGTAGGACCTGAGGATGCTTGAGGAGATGCTGCCCGGCTACGACGGGGTGCTGGCCGATCCCTATCCCGCCTACGCCCGGCTGCGGGAGTCGGGCGTGCCGCACCGCGTGACGTTGCGCAGCGGCCTGTACGGATGGCTCGTGACCCGCTACGACGACGCCCGCGCTGTGCTGGCCGATCCCAGGCTCAGCAAGGACCCGCGCCACGCGCCGCCCGACTGGCAGGAGGCGGGCCGTGGGCGGCCGCTCGAGGACCGGTCGGGGCTGGGCACCCATCTGCTCACCACGGACCCGCCCGAGCACACGCGGCTGCGCCGTGTGGTGACCCGCTACTTCACCCCGGGAAGGCTGGCCGCCCTGCGGCCGCGGATCGAGGAGCGGGCCGGCGCGCTCATCGACGGGTTCGCGGAGCGGTCCGGCGCCGAGCTGATCGGCGACCTGGCCTCGCCGTTGCAGTTCGCCACGATCTGCGACGTGCTCGGCGTGCCGGCCGCCGACCGTACGGACTTCCAGCGGTGGACCACTGCGGTCGTCACCTCGGGGGAGGGGCGGAACGGCGAGGCGAGGCCCGAGGCGCTGCGCCGCCTGGCCGCGTACGTGGGCGAGCTGGCCGCCGCCAAGCGGCGCGAGCCGGGGGACGACGTCATCAGCGCGATCACGGGGGCCGTGGACGAGGAGGAGCGGCTGTCCGAGAACGAGATGCTGTCGATGATCTTCCTGCTGCTGGTGGCCGGTTACGAGACGACCGTCGGCCTCGTCGGGCTGGGCACGTACACGTTGCTGCGGCACCCCGGGCAGTTCGCCCGCCTGCGGGCGCGGCCGGAGCTGATCGACCGGGCGGTGGAGGAACTGCTGCGGTACGACAGCCCGGTCGAACTGGCGACCTGGCGCTTCTCCCTGGAGCCGCTGGAGATCGGCGGGGCGGTGGTTCCCGCCGGGGAGCCGATCCTGGTGGCGCTGGGGGCGGCCAACCGCGACCCGCACCGCTTCCCCGGCCCGGACCGGCCCGATCTCGGCCGGGAGGACAACGCCCACCTGAGCTTCGGCCACGGACCGCACTACTGCCTCGGGGCCATGCTCGCCCGCATCGTCGGCCGGGCCGCCTTGGGCGCGGTCGCCCGCCGCCTGAACGGGCTCGCCCTCGCGGTGCCGCCCGAGACGCTGCGGTGGCGGGCCAGCCTGACGGTACGCGGCCCGCAGCGTCTCCCGGTGACCTTCGACACTGTCACCTGAACCGCGCCCATTGCCCGCGCTCGCCGTCCCGGTCCGCGCTCGCCGTTCGCGTCCGCCGTCCCCGTCGCGACAGTGGCGCCTGTCCGCTCCTCAGCGCGCCGTACAGACCTCAGCTAGGTCGGACCGGGCTCCGGGGGCGGGGTGCCGGTCTGAGCGGTGTGTGCTCGGCTCTCAGCTCTGTGTGTCCGAATCCCGGCCCCGCCGTTTCCTCCTGCCTCGGCGGGGCGTACACCTGCCCCTCGGAAGCGGAGCCGGGGTCAGAGGCCGCAGAGTTCGTCGAGGGACTTGGCGTCGTCTCCCTTGCCCTTCTGGCTGTTCCTGGTCGGCGTCTGCGTCGGCTGCGCGGCGCGGGTCTTCACCGCGCTGGACGTGGCGGTCGGTGAGGAGCCCACGTGAGCCGTCTGCGCCTGCTTGGCCGGCCGGAGCGAGGCGGCGATCGCCTTGCGCGACGCGGTGCGGATCTTCGCCCAGTCGGGGTTGCCCGGCCAAAACTTCGGCGGTACGAACTGCAGGCTTGTGATCTTGGCGTCCTTGACCTTGACGGCCAGCTCCACCAGCGGCTGCACGAGGTGCTGCGGGATGTTGGTACGCGCCAGCCGCTTGGCCGCACCGGCGATCTTGGAGAAGTTGGTGAGGATCACGGCCGGGGTGGCCTGCTGGGCGAAGGCGCCGATGACGCAGCGCTGGCGGCCCATGCGGGAGAAGTCGTCGCTGTTGACGCGGGAGCGGCCGTACCAGAGGGCCTCCTCGCCGCTGAGCCGCCGGTAGCCGGCCTTGATCGTGCCCGCCGTGCCGAACGTGCCGCCCCACTTGACGTCCTGCTCGACCCGGATCTTGAGGCCGCCGATGGCGTCGACGAGGTCCGCGAAACCGTACATGTTCATCATCGCGTAGTACTCGATCTTGAGGCCGAGCGTGTGGCCGATGGCGTCCATGAGGGCGCGCGGGCCTTTGTTCTTGCCGCCCATGACCTCCGGGTGGTCGTTGGCGTACTGCCACACCTCGTTGAGCAGGCCGCCGTTCGACAGTTCGGCCCGGTAGCCGTTCGGGAACTGGTCGTGCAGCGGCGACGATGCGGGGAAGCGTACGTGCTGCAGGTTGCGCGGCAGGCTGAACAGGACCGTTGCGCCGGTCTTGATGTCCACGCTGGCCACCGTCATGCTGTCGGTCCGCACGCCGGTACGGTTGCTCGCTGCGTCGCCGCCGATCAGCAGGAAGTTGACCCGGTCCTTGCCGTGCCAGGGGTCCTCGCCCTCCTTGGCCGCGGGCGGGACGTCGGAGTCGGATGACGACGGGAAGATGCCATTGAGGGTGTTGCGGAAGGTCATCACGGTGTTCGCGGTGAGGGCGAACGGCGACATGACCGCCACGCACAGCACACCGACCACGATGCCGGTGATCATCTGGCCTTGCTGGTTGAGCTTGCTGGGGTTGAGGGCGACGTACGACGTGACGAGCAACGCGAACCACGCCAGCGCGCCGACCGCGGCGACGATCGTGATCGTCACGAGCATGCCGTCGCCGACGAGCGCGGCGGCGTTCTCCAGGTTCCCGGCGATGGTGAGCCCGTAGATGAGGGCGGCGAGCAGCAGCACCGCGTACACGCTGACGAGCACCAGGCCGATACGGCGCTGCCCGGCCCGCAGGTGTGCGGCACCGGGCACGATGGCGGACAGCGCGGTCCATCCGAGGACCGATGCGGGGGTCAGCGGCTTCGCGAAGCGCGGCGGAGCGTTGCGCGGTGTGGCGGTATGCGGTGTGGCCCCGCGTTGCGGGGCGTTGCGGGGTGGGGCGTTGCGCGGCGTGGCACCGGAACCTGGGCCGGAGCCGGAAGCGGAACCGGAGCGAGGGTTGGCGCCGCGTGAGGACGCCCCGCGGGAAGACGCCCCCCGCGGGGACGTGTCGCGGAGAGATGCTTCTCGCTGGGATCTGTCACGAGAGGACGTGTCGCGCTGGGATGCGTCGCGCGGGGTTTCGTCGCGCGGGGTCGTGTCGCGCTGCGATCCGTCACGCGGAGACCTGTCGCCCTGGGATCTGTCACGGGGGGACGCGTCCCGCGGGGATCTGTCCCGCGGGGCTCTGCCGCGCTGGGATGCGTCTCGCGGGGTTCCGTCGCGTGGGGTCGTGTCGCGCGGGGTCGTGTCGCGCTGGGATCTGTCACGAGAGGATCCTTCGCGCTGGGATGCGTCCCGCGGGGATCTGCCGCGCTGGGCCGCGTCCCGTGGGGGTGTGTCGCGCGGGGACCTGTCCCGCGGGGCCGCGTCCCGTGGGGGCATGTCAGGCGGAGGTGGGTCACTCGGGGGTGTGTCGCGTGGGGATGGGGGACGCTGGGAAGCAGGGCGTGGACGGCGATTGGGGCGCCGCTTCCTGCCTCCTGGCACGTTCTCTTCCCCATCCCGATTGCGCACACCCGGCTCCCTACTACGCCTACCAGGCAAAACTAACGTTTGCCCCCAATGGGCAAAAGATTGCCAGGATTCTAGTCCCCATACTCGGACAACAACGACATGTGCCCAACATGAGATGAACTCAGCTTGACGTCAGGAGGTCGTCGAGGCCGACGCCAGCCACGTGTTGCACTGGTACGCCTTGCTCTTCGTCCAGCCCTGCCTGAACCATCGGTTGTTGTTGACCGGTTTGCCGTGGTCGCGCGGATAGCCCGGGTGGTCGCCCACCTGGCCGTAGAACCAGAACAGCCGGCTCCGGTTGGACGTGCTCACCGGGTACGAGGCCGCGACCGAGCGCATCCACATGCCGCCGAAGCACGTGGCCTGCAGCTCCAGCCGCCGGCTCAGGGCGAGCTTGGCGTTCCTGTTGGAGGTGTCCAGGGTGGAGCGCCACCACGAGTTCATCAGGCCCGTGATGTTCTGCACGTGGTGGCCGTACTCGTGGGCCATCATGCTGATGATCCCGCCGTGCCAGGAGATGATCTGGCCGTAGCCGCGGGCGTTGCCGTTGCCCCTCGCCATGGCCGAGGTGGAGGCGTAGATCGTGTTGTTCTGCGGGCAGTAGTACGGCACGATGTTGCCCGGCTGCGGATAGTCGCCGCACGCGCCCCTGCCCCGCCTGGAGGCGATGGCGTAGTTCGGCGCGCTGAACCTGATGCCCTGCTTCTCCAGGATGGGCTTCCACGCCCGGTCCATGCACTTGCCGGTCTTCAGGATCAGCGACTTGAGCTGGCTGTGGTTGAAGATGCTGGCGTTGCCCGCCGGGCACCTGAGCCTGGGCAGGATGCCCGCCCGGTACATCGAGTTGTTCTTCAGGCTCGTGTTGACCGTCTGCCGCGGCTCCTGCGTCTCCCGCTCCGTCGGCCTGCTCGTGGGCTCGCTGGTCGACGGCTCCTCAGACGGCTCATCGGTCGGCCGCTCGGTCGGCTCCTCCGTCCGTGTGCGCTCGGGCGACGGCTCGTCGTCGTCGGTGGCGCGTTCCGAAGGCTCGTACGTCGGGATCGCGATCGGCCTCGAGGTCTCCGACCGTGAGGAACCCTTGAAGAACGCCGCCCCCACGACGATCAGGACGAACAGCGCCGCCACGGAACCCAGGACGGCCCCGATCACCCCGATGGCGCCCATACCCGACTTCTTGCGCGGCGGCGGGTGCGGCCAGCGCTGCGCCGGAGGCAGCGGGGGCGGGGGAGGAGGCTGCTGCCGGTGCGGCGGCTGCCCGTACGGTGGCTGCTGCCCGTACTGGCCTCCGCCCTGCGGCGGATACTGCGGTTGTCCCTGGGGCTGTCCCTGAGGCTGTCCTTGGGGCTGTCCCTGGGGGTGACCAGGCCCCTGCTGATACGGCGGGCCCTGGGGGTGAGGCTGAGGG
>NZ_SMLD01000187.1:0-17492 GCF_004352805.1 Nonomuraea mesophila | reverse complement strand
AGCTGCCGGAGCGGGGGCTGGCGGGACAGGCGGCACTCGTGCGTAAGATCATTCACGAACGCGACGATCGTCACACAGGTCACACGTAAAGCACTAATACTGATATTTCACCCTAACTCCTCCTATATCGTCCCCCCACTTGCGATAACAGGATATTCGCTGAATTGTGATCTCCGCCTCGGGAAATGATCCCCCTGGGGCCCCCATGACGCGGAAAGGAATGACCCCGATGGGCCATGTCGCCTGAAGGGTCTTCGCCGTAACCTCGAAGAGGGTGTGGGCTGCGGAAGGAAAGGACGACGCGGTGGGGCACAACGACCTGGACTCTCGGGTCCACGACCGTGTCGCGTTGGACGAGATTGCGCTCTACGCCGAGGTGCTCACCGCCGTGGCAGTCAGTGAACGGCGGCTGACCTTGGACGAACTCGACGACGCGCTCGGATTGCGGACTTCAGCGAGTCACTAGTAAAGATCAGTAAATTTCTGGCCCCGGGAACCGGGTTCCTGACTCTGATGAGTCCGGGACGGTGGTTTCCGGGGTTTCACATAACTAGTCATCCCGCCACCCCGCCTCCTACGTACGGACGAGGTCCCCATTACGTACGGACTAGCCTCCATCGGTCCCTACGAGCGGACGAGGCGGGCGATCGCCGCCGAGGCCTCCTTCACCTTCGCCTCGGCCTCGGGACCGCCGTTGTTGATCGCGTCGGCCACACAGTGGGAGATGTGCTCCTCCAGCAACCCCAGCGCCACCGCCTGCAGCGCGCGCGTGGCCGCGGAGACCTGGGTGAGCACGTCGATGCAGTAGGCATCGTCGTCCACCATGCGCTGCAGGCCACGGATCTGCCCCTCGATCCGCCTGAGTCGCGTCAGATAGGCCTGCTTGTCTCCGCTGTACCCATGCATGCTTCTACGGTACCCGTAACCCGTATCGCCGGGCCGGACCGGAAACCTCACCTGAGGCCGGCGATCAGCTTCTCCCACTGGTCGGCGACCTCGTCGGCCGCGTGGCGCACCGCGGTGTCGAGCGCGCCCGCGGCGAGGGAGCGCCGCCTGCGCTCGTCGTCGATCAGCGCCAGCAGCGCCACCGCGTACGGCTGCGGGTCGGCCTCGACGTCGGGCACCAGCACCCCGTTGTAGCCCGTCGCGACGAACTCCTTCGCCCCCCTGGCCCCTTCGAGCGCCACCACGGGCACCCCGCAGCCCATGGCCTCCAGCACCGTCATGCCGAGGTCGTCGCCGCGCGAGGCGCTGGCCACGATCGACGCCTTGGCGAACTCGCCGGCCAGGTCGGGCGTCGTGCCCATGAAGTAGACGTGGTTGTGCAGGCCGAGCTCGCTGACGAGCGCGCGCAGCCGCCGTTCCTCGGGGCCGCCGCCGTAGAGCCGCAGCGCCCAGTCGGGCCGCTTGTCCACGATGATGGCGAACGCCCTGATCAGCCGGTCGTACGCCTTGACCGCCACCAGGCGCCCGCCGGCCGCGACGATCCTGTTGTCCATCCGCGAGCGCGGCCACGGCGCGGCGGGCAGCGCGTCCAGCAGGGCGTGCACGGGCGGCCCTCCGGCGAGGAGCTTCACCCACTCCTCCTGGGCGGAGTCCGTGGCCGTCACGACGGCGTTGAGGCGCGGGTAGAAGCGTTGCACGGGGCCCGGCACGGCCGGCCTGCCCCACTCCTTGGCTATCTTGAGGATCTCGCGCGGCGCGTGCCTGGCGGCCTGCACGCTGAGCCCCGGCCTGGTCGTGATGAGGACGTCGGTCCTGAGATTGCGCAACATCCGCCAGAACGCCACCTCGGTGCGCACCTGGCCGCGCGGCAGCAGATGCCTGACCCCCGGCCTGGCGTCGATCACGCTGCGCATGGACACGCCGGGGCCGACGGGGAAGAACGGTTTCTCCTTCTGCCGCCTGACGCTGATCACTTCGACGTCGTGGCGTTCGGAGAGGGCGGTGGCGAGGTTGAGCGTGGCGCGCACGTCGCCGCGCATGACGTACGCGGACGTGAGGACCAGGCTGACCTTCATCCGCCCACCTCGATCCGCAGCTCGTCGTCAGAGGTGTAGCAGGGTCTGATCGGCACGCCGTCGACCGTGGCCGACGGATAGTGCAGCCGCCGCCGTTTGCCGTCGACGTCGTCGAGCCGCGCCCCCAGCTTCATCGGCGTGGCCACTCCCTCCACCTGGAGCGCCGGTTCCCACGTGCCGAAGCTCGCGGGATCCTCCCCCTCCTCGTGGTCGGCCGCCAGGACGTCGACGAGCGAGACGGCCGCGTGGAAGCGTACGCCCTGCACGGTGGCCGTGGCCGACACCCGGGCGCTCGTCTGCCTGCGATCGAGGGTCAGCATCGCCTCGTGGCGGCAGTCGTCGTCCTCCAGCCCGGTGTAGGCCAGCAGGCCCATCACCTCGAAGCGGCCTTCCCTGAACCAGATGGCCCGCACCTCCGCCACCGGCTCCGCCTCGGAGATCTTCAGCGCCAGGTAGCCGTTGCGGGTGCGGTAGGAGCGGTAGGCGAGGGTGCGTCTGCACAGCGCGTACGCGTCGAGATGGTCGAGGGAGAAGCCGGGATCGACGCTGCGCAGCCTGACCCGTTTGCCGTCGCGGCGCAGATAGGCGTCCCAGCGTCCGGCACTGAGCTCCAGCGGCGCGAGGGAGACCGCGAGCGTGGCCTCGCGTGCCCGCGCGCCCGGTGTGCCGAGCAGCACGTCGCGTTCGACCCCCGTGGTGCGGTGCCGCAACACCAGTTCGGTGCCGTCCTGCAGTGGTTCGTCGATGGCGAGCCGGAGGGAGAGAACGTCGGCCAGAGTGACTTCGGCGTCCGTCACCACGACGCCCATCACGAGCCCCCTCCCCGTCGAATAGAGCCATGCGACGTTGAGGTTACCGTGATTTTCCCGTTATGTGGATGCCAGATTTGCTGTCCCTCACCCCTATTGACGTGCGGAACTCCTCCACAAGGGCTGTGAAGGAGTCCGACTTGGGGTGGTCAGGACGCACTCTTGACCGATTTGATCAACAGCTGGGCGACGTCCACGACTTCCAGCGACTCCTTGGCCTCGCCGCTGTTCTTCTTCTCGCTGATGGCGTCGCCGAGCATCACCATGCAGAACGGGCACGCGGTCGAGACGGTGTCAGGATCGGTGGTCAGAGCCTCGTCGACGCGCTCGGTGTTGATGCGCTTGCCGATCCGCTCCTCCATCCACATGCGGGCGCCGCCGGCGCCGCAGCAGAAGCCGCGGTCCTTGTGGCGGTGCATCTCCTGCGTCTTGACGCCCGGCACCTTCGCCATGATGTCGCGGGGTTGTGAATAGACCTTGTTGTGGCGGCCGAGGAAGCACGGGTCGTGATAAGTGATCTTCTCCTCGATGGGCGTGACGGGGGTGAGCAGGCCCTCGTCCACCAGCTTGGCCAGAAGCTGTGTGTGGTGCACGACCTCGTACGTGCCGCCCAGCTGCGGATATTCGTTGGCCAGGGTGTTGAAGCAGTGGGGACAGGTCGCCACGATCTTCTTCACACCCGCGTCGTTGAGCGTCTCGATGTTCTGCTGGGCGAGCATGTTGAACAGATATTCCATACCGAGACGCCGGGCGGGGTCGCCGGTGCACGCCTCCATCGGGCCGAGCACCGCGAATTTGACACCCGCGATGTGCAGCAGCTCCGCCACGGCCTTGGTGGTCTTCTTGGCACGGTCTTCGAGCGCGCCCGCGCAGCCCACCCAGAACAGGTATTCGGCGTCGTCGGGCATCGTGTCCTCGACCACCTCGACCTCGAAGTCGAGCTCCTGGATCCAGTCGGCCCGCTTCATCTCGGACATGCCCCATGGGTTGCCCTTGTTCTCCAGGTTCTTCACCATCACCCCCGCCTCGGACGGGAACGACGACTCGACCATCACCTGGTAGCGGCGCATGTCGAGGATGTGGTCGATGTGCTCGATGTCCACGGGGCACTGCTCGACGCAGGCGCCGCAGTTGGTGCACGACCAGATCACGTCAGGGTGGATGACGCCTTCCTCGCCCACGAGCGGCTTGTTCAGCAGCGCCAGCACGTCGGTGTCCTTGTGCTGCTGATCGGCCTCGGCGGCCATCAGGTAGGGGGCCGCCGCGAAGGCGTGGTCGCGCTGGTCGAGGATGAGCATCTTCGGCGACAGCGGCTTGTCGGTGTTCCAGGCCGGGCACTGCGACTGGCAGCGGCCGCACTCGGTGCAGGAGTAGAAGTCGAGGAAACCCTTCCACGTGGTGTCGGCGATCTTGCCACGGCCGAGCCGCTCGGGGTCGAGGTCCTCGTCCTCGAAGTCGACCGGCTTGCCGTCGACGCGCATCTCGACCGCCGCGCCCATGGCGTCGGGACGGCGGGAGAAGAGCACGTTGAGCGGCGCGGTGAAGATGTGGAGGTGCTTGGAGTTCACCACGATGACCAGGAACACCAGCATGAAGCCGATGTGCAGGAGCAGCCCGATCTCCTCCAGCAGCGTGCTGCGCGGCAGCACGTCGCCGAGCGCGAGCGAGACGAACGCCCCCGAGGAGTAGGGGAAGTTGCCGTTGGCGGCGGCCGCGCCGCGGGCCAGGAAGAGCGTCCAGATGATGTTGAAGATCATGAACAGGACGAGCCACGCGCCGCCGAGGTGGGACCCGGAGAAGCGGGAGTCGCGGCCGAGCGCCTTGGGCGAGTTCCTGATCCTGATGACCGCGAAGGCGACCAGGCCGAGCAGACAGGCCACCGCGATGAAGTCCTGGAGGAAGCCGAGCGCGCCCCACGTGCCGATGAGCGGAATGTGGAAGTCGGGCGTGCCGGTGATCGCCCCTTGGATGATCGCGCCGTACGCCTCGACGTAGACGGTCAGCAAAATGAAGAACGCCCACATGACGAAGAAGTGGGCGACGCCCGACGCGGTCCACTTGAGCAGCTTGCGCTGACCGAACACCTCGACGAGCTGCGCCTTGATCTCGTCGGCCACGTGCGTCCTGGCGTACTCGACGCGTTCGGGCGCAGGTGGCCCCACGGTCGCGAGCTTGTACAGGAACAGCACCCGGCGGCCGGCGACGGCCACCGCCAGGACGGTCATGACAAGCCCGATGATGGCTACCCAGAGCACGGGGTCCTCCCACAGACGACGTTGGCTGTCAGCGTACGGTCACCCGCTTCGCAGCCCTCCACTGCGATCCTACCCACGGGTAACATTGCCGTGGTACGCGACATACCCTATGGTCACCGCCGCTGACAGAACAATGCTCTACACTGTGAAGTACCTCTGGATCGTCGGCGCCAGCAAATCGACCAGCTCGTCATGGCTCGCGCTCGCCAGCGGCTCCAGCCCGATCACATAGCGCCCCATGATCACGCCGAACATCTGGGCGAAGGCCGCCTCGATCCGCAGATGCGGCACCTGGAGCCGGTCGGCCACCTGGTGGAGCAGCGCGTTGCCGATGAACTCACGGAACATCACGAGCGCCCGGTCGTTGGTCATGGCCGAGCGGATGAGCGCCACCATCGGCTCGCGAGTCTCCGGCGTGGCGGTCACCTCCAGGAGCATCCTGACGAGCCGCTCGCCGAGCTCCTCGCGCGGGCCGGACAGCAGCAGGGAAACGACCACCTCCGGCGTGATCGGCAACTGCATGGCCGCCGCGAACATGCCTTCCTTGGTGTCGAAATAGTGGTGCACCAGGGCCGGGTCGACCCCCGCCTCCCTGGCGATGCCGCGTACGGTCGCCTTGTCGAAGCCCTTCTCCGCGAACACCTTCCTGGCCGCCGCCAGGATCTCGCCCCGCGTGTCGGCGGAGCCCGGCCTGCGCCCGGGCCGGCGCCTGGCCGCCATCTCCTCCGGGGCCTTCCCCCGCGTCACCGGCCCACCGCCAGGTAGACCCGCATCGGCACCGACAGCACACCCTCGGGGAAGACCTCACGCAGCTCGGCCCGCTGCCGCTCCACCAGCTCGTCGGCCCGCCGGGGCGACAACGCCGCCATGTAGGAATGGGAGCGCAGCCCGAGCAGGAAGTCCTCGATGCCGACCAGCCTGGTCCACGGGATCCACCGCTCCTCGACCACCTCGAAGGCCGAGGCGATGGGCGGCGCCGACCACCGCTCGACCGCCGGCCCCCAGTAGGCGGGCACCTCCTCCGCCAGCCGGGCTTCGTACGCGGCCAGCCACTCCGCCTGCGCCGCGTGCGCGAAGTTCCAGCAGCCCGCGATCGTGCTTCCTGGCCGCAGCACCCGCCTCGCCTCGGCGATGGAGGCCACCGGGTCGAGCCAGTGCCACGACTGGGCGTAGATCACCAGGTCGGCGACGCCGCCGGCCAGCGGCAGGGTGTTGCCGTCGGCCAGCAGGGCCGTGACGGGCGCACCCTCCTCCTCGCCGCTGCGCGACACGAGCCTGGCCAGCATCTCGGCGCCCGGGTCGACCGCGAGGACCCGCGCCCCGCGCGACCTCAGCGCCCGCGTCATGATGCCGGTGCCGGCGCCCACGTCGACCACGGTGGCGCCGTCGAGGTCGACGCCGGTCACCTCGGTGAGCGCGCGGTAGAGCTCGTCGGGATAGGCGGGCCTGCCCGCGTCGTACGCGTCGGCCACCCGGTCGAACACCCTGCCCAGATCCTTGATCGGCCCGGTGTTCACGTGGACGCCGCCAGGTGCAGGCGGGCGAAGGCCAGCGCCTCGGCGAGGTCGTCGATGCGCTCGGTGCGGCTGGCCGCCTTGCGGGTGTTGATCTCGAGCACGACCAGCCCCGAGTAGCCGTTGCCCGCCAGCCGCTCCAGGATCGGCGCGCACGGCTGGTTGCCCCGGCCCGGCACCAGATGCTCGTCCTTGTTGGTCACCCCCAAGCCATCGGCCAGGTGCAGGTGGGCCAGCCGATCGCCCAGCTTGACGGCCATCTCCATGGCGTCGGAGCCCGACACGGCCGTGTGCGACAGGTCGAGCGTGACCTGGGGGAAGGCGTAGTCGATCGGATTCCAGTCGGGCGAGTAGGGGACCACGTCGTTGCCCCTGGCGCGCAGCGGGAACATGTTCTCCACCGCGAAGACGACGTCGGTCTCGTCGCGCATCCTCGCCAGGCCGTTCTCGAAATCGCGCGCGTAGTCGCGCTGCCAGCGGAACGGCGGATGGACCACGACCGTGGAGGCGCCCAGGCGTTCGGCCGCCTTCTGCGCCTTGACCAGCTTCGCCCAGGGATCGCGGCCCCACACCCGCTGGGTGACCAGCAGGCAGGGGGCGTGGATGGCCAGGACGGGCAGCTCGTAGTGGTCGGAGAGCCGCTCGATCACGTCGATGTCCTGGCTCACGGGGTCGGCGCCGACCATGACCTCGACGCCGTCATAGCCCAGGCGTGCGGCCAGCTCGAACGCGTCTGGAGTGCGTTCCGGATATACCGAAGCAGTGGACAATGCGATCTTCGCATTGGGCACGCGGATGACATCAGCCACGTTGCCAGCCTAAGCGGGTCACGCCGATCTGGCGCGCGAGCCCATGTGACGAGCCTGTGTCGGGCGGCCCGCAACCGTCACGCGGGCGCAATCAGAGCGGCCCGCCGCGGGTCGCGCAGCGCCTAGCGTTGGGGCCATGGCACGGATAGCGAACGGTGCGATCCCCAGCCCGAACATCTGGAACGCGCCGCAGATCTACGAGCTGGAGAACCGCGCCGTCGACCCCGAGGGCGCGGCCGACGCGGCGATGCGGGAGCTGCGCCCCTGGGACGGCGCGACCGTGCTCGACATCGGCTGCGGCACCGGCTACCACCTGCCGGTCCTGGCCGCCTCCGCCTCCCGCGTCGTCGGCGTCGAGCCGCACGGCGACCTGGCCGCCCTGGCCCGCCGCCGCTGCGCCGGCCTCGCCAACGTGACCGTGCACGCCGCCGCCGCCCAGGACCTGCCGCTGCCCGACGCGAGCGTGGACGTGGCGATGGCGCGCTGGGCGTACTTCTTCGGCCCCGGCTGCGAGCCAGGGCTGCGCGAGCTGTCCAGGGTCGTACGCCGCGGCGGCGCGGCCTTCGTGCTCGACCTCGACGCGACGCGGGGATCGTTCGGCCGCTGGTTCTCGCACACCGTACCCACCTACTCGCCGCGCGACGTCGAGGCGTTCTGGGTCCGGCACGGCTGGCAGCGTCGGCCGCTCGACCTCAGGATGGCCTTCGAGCGGCGGGCGGACCTGGAGGCGGTGCTGCGCATCGAGTTCGCTCCCGAGGTGGCCGAGCAGGCCATCGCCGAGACCCCCGGTCTGGAGATCCCCTATCCGAACGTGCTGCGCTGGCGCCACTTCTAGGGCTTGACCTTGACGTCGGTGTCAATGTTTACCGTGGTCGTATGCGCATCGGAGAGCTGGCGGAACGCACGGGAGTGAGCGCTCGCTCGCTCCGCTACTACGAGCAGCACGGTCTGCTCAGCGCCCGCCGCACGGCCAACGGCTACCGCGACTACAACGAGGAGGACGTCAGGCTGGTCTCCGAGATCAGGGCGCTGCTCAGCGTGGGCTTCACCCTGGAGGACACCCGGCCGTTCCTCGACTGCCTGCGCCGTGGGCACAGCTCGGGAGGCGCGTGCGCCGAGTCGGTCGAGGTCTACGAGCGCAAGCTCAAGGAGATCGACGATGACATCCGCGCCCTGCTGGCCCGCCGTGCGGAGGTGGCCGCCCAGCTCGCGCAGTCCTGTCCTGGTTGCTTCGTAAGGGGATGACGATGATCACATTGACCACTGACAACTACGAGGAGCAGGTGCTCAGGAACGACAAGCCGGTGCTGGTGGAGTTCTGGGCCGAGTGGTGCGGGCCGTGCCGGATGGTGGGCCCCGTACTCGAGCAGATCGAGGCCGAGCACGGCCTGACGATCGGCAAGCTCGACACCGACGCGCACCCCGAGATCATGGCCCGGTACGGCGTGATGGCGGTGCCGACGATGCTGTTGTTCGAGAACGGCGAGCCGGTCAAGCAGATCGTGGGGGCCAAGCCGAAGCGCATGCTGGTCGCGGAACTGGGCCTGACTTGAGCCACGGACGTCCGACGTGACCCCCGGACGACTGACGTAACCCCCGGACGACTCGACGAGACCCACGAAAGCCGACTGAGGGGTCGCGCGGATAGGCGGCTGGCCGCCGTCCGGATCGGTGTGCTGAGCAGACGGTTGGCGAGCCAATTGTCAGAGGAGGTTGCCAGGATGTTCGCATGGCCGTTCACTCTCCCCTGATCTCCAGCCTGCCTCCGTCGTGCCACGAGATCGTGGACTTCGATCTCGTCACTCTCGACGGCAAGTTGATCCTCGTCGGGAGCCACGTGCAAGACCGGCGTGCGTGCACCTGGGATCCGGCCGGCGACCGCTGGACCATTCACGAGCTCGACATCGTGGACGAGCGCTTCCCGGCCACGGACCTCACTGCGATCGGTGCTGCGGTGGTGGACGGCCGGATCGTGATCGGCGGCGGAGGCGACCACCAAGGCTTCGCCATGTGGGATCTGGAGACGGGCAAGGTTCGGCTGAGCGCACAGGAGGGCGGCACGGGCTCGGTGGTCAGGGCCGATCTCGGTGATCGCTCGATATTGCTCGTGGGATTCGTGGGCACTTGGGGCGTGCAGTTGTGGGACCCGTCCGATGCCGAGCCGGAGGACTGGGATGACGACGCTGCCGACCTTGACGATGAGGACGATTCGGTGACAGAGCCGGAGCGGCCCTCGCCTTATGACTCTCTCGTGGACATTGAGGAGCTGGAATGCCAGTCGGGCGCCAGTAGCGCCGCCGCGGCGGGGCTACTGGCAGGCCGGCCGGTCGTGGTGGCTGGTGGCCGGGATGGTGGCGTGCTGGTGTGGGACGTCGAGGAAGAACGGCACCTGGTCGAATTCGACGACCTCAAGGAGAAGCCCACCGAGTTCGCCCTGGCCTCGGTCGACGGTCGTATGTGGGTGGTCGCAGCGGGCGGGCAGAGCCTCGTGCTGGGAGACCCCGAATCCAGCCGTTGGGGCGAAGCCTTCACCGTGCCCGGGGGCGAGATCAGTTGCTTGACCGCGGGCACCGTCTACGGTCGTACGTTCGCCGTCACCGGCGCGATGGACGGTGCCATCTGCGTGTGGGACCTGGCCGAGCGCCGGTTGCTGGGCCAGCCGCTCCAGGGGCACCGCAGCAAGGTGTTCGGACTGCGGGTGGCCGATCTTGACAGCCGCCCAGTGATCATCAGTAGTGCTCACAACGACTCAGTCCACCTCTGGGAGTTCCCGTTGTAGAGGGCGGATGGGCGTTTGGTCATGGGCAGCGGTTCGGGCGTTCGTCCCAGCGGTGGTTGGTCCGTGCTCGGCGGATGTCGTCGGGTAACGGCCCGAGGTCGAAGGCCGTCCAGGATGTTCATCAGAAACGCAGCTCCATGATCACCAGGACCTGTGCCCGTTCTGTTGCCGGGTCCCCCACCACGCCTATCTGCGCGCCCTCCAAGGCGCCGAGGACCCGACGTGAGCCACAGAGCCCGACAGAGGCACGGGGAGGGCCTGACGTGGGTCACGGGGCGCGCCTGGCGTAAACCCTTCGGCTGACGTGCAAGATCGTCCCACGGGTTGATTCGCTGGGCGGGCCGTGGAGCCTACCGTTGCCGCATGGCCCGCCACGCCCTGCTCGGACTGCTCGCGCTCGCGGCGCTGCTCGCGGTCACCCTCGTCGACCTCGCACCCCCCGCGCCGCTCGCCGCCGACGCGCCCGCCGGCTCGTTCAGCGCCGCCCGGGCCCACGAGCACCTCAAGACCATCGCCAGGGCGCCCCACCCGGTCGGCTCCGCGGAGCACGCACGGGTGCGCGATCACCTGATCGCCGAGCTGCGCCGGCTCGGTCTTGACGTGCGCGTGCAGGAAGGTGTCGGCGTCCTGCCGCTCGACGACTACGACGACGCCGTCCCCATGGGCCGGATGCGCACCATCGTCGCCACCCGGCCGGGCACCGACCCGACGGGCAAGGTGGTCCTCGCCGCCCACTACGACTCGGTGGCCGCGGGCCCCGGCGCCTCCGACGACGGCGCGGGCGTGGCCACGATCCTCGAGGTCGCCAGGGCACTTCCCGACAGGGCCAGGAACGACGTGGTCTTTCTGCTCACCGACGGCGAGGAGGACGGCCTGCTCGGCGCGGAGGCCATCGCGAAGGAGGGGCTTCCTGGCGCCGGCCCCGTCGTGGTGCTCAACAACGAGGCGCGCGGCAACCGCGGCACCGTGCAGGCCTTCCGCACCTCACCCGGCGCCGCGCCGCTCATGTCCCTGTACGCCGCCGTCGCGCCGCACCCGTCGGCCGACTCGGCGTTCGCCGCGGTCATGAGCGTGCTGCCGAACAACACCGACTTCCACGTCTTCGGCCGGGCGGGCTGGCTGGGCATCGACTCGGCGTTCGTCGGAGGCGGGGCCTACTACCACTCACCCCTCGACGACCCCGAGCACCTCGACCAGGGCTCGTTGCAGCAGATGGGCGACAACTCGCTGGCCCTCATCCGTGCCCTGGCGCAGATCGACCTCGACACGCTGACGTCCGGCGGCGAGCTGGTCTACTTCACCGTCCCCGGTCTGCTGGTGCGCTATCCGGCCTGGCTGGAGCCGATCGTCGCAGGCGCCACGCTGGTGCTGGCGGGCGTGCTGGTCTGGGTCCTGCGCCGGCGCCCCGGCTCTTTCCCGCCGCCCCTGAACGAGGCGGTGTCCCTGCCGCGCACGTTCGCGGCGACCGGGCTCGGGCTGGTGCTCGTCGCCGTCTCCGCCGCGGCCGGTCTCGGCCTGTGGCCGCTGCTCCAGCTCATCAGGCCCGAATACGCCGGCATGCTGGCGGGCGACCCCTACCGGCCGTGGTTGTACCAAGCGGGCCTGCTGGTCCTCACCCTCGCCCTCGTCCTGGCCGCCCGCCGGTTCCTGCGCGGGGCCTCGCCGGTGCTGCTGGTGGCGCTGCTCGGCGTGCTGTTCGCCGTGTTGTCACCCGGCGGCTCGCACACGCTGACCTGGCCGGCGCTGTTCGCGGCGGTGGGGTGGCTGGTGGCTCGGCGCGTGCGCGGTGACGGGTGGCAGGTGCTGGCGCTGACCCTGGGGTCGGCCCCCGCCGTCGTGCTGCTGGGGGGCACCGCGGTGGGCTCGCTGGACGTCGGGCTGCAGATCGGCGGGGTGCTCGCGGCGCCGCACTTCGCGCTCATGCTGCTGCTGTTGCTGCCGCTCATCGATCGCGTACGCGTACGCGGCCTGCCGGTGGCGGCGGCCGTCACCGCGGTGGGGCTGGTCGTGGCCGGGCTGGCGGTGGACCGGTTCGACGCCGAGCATCCGCGGCAGGTCCGGCTGGCCTACGCGATGGACGAGGGCAGCGGGCAAGCCGTCTGGGGCAGGTTCACCGATGAGGCGGGTGGCGCCGGGAAGCGGTGGTTCGGCCAGGACGGTTGGGCGACCGAGCCGGCCCCGATGGCCACCGTTCTGCGCGCGCCCGCCCTCAAGGTGCTCAAGGACGAAAGTTCTGCGGGCAAACGCACGCTGACCCTCCGGCTCACCCCCGCGGGCACACCCCTGGTAGGGCTCAGTGTCGAATCGCGCCTGGGCCCCCTCGTGGTCGACGGGAGGGAGCTGCGGACGGGAAACGGGTTCAGCTATCACGCGCCCGCCGGGCCGCTGGAGGTCACCCTCGTGGTGCCGGCCGGTGACCGGACGCGGATCCGCGTCTTCGGGCGGGGCTTTGACCTGTCCGTGGTGCCGGGATACCGGCCGCCTCCCGAGAGCGCCGTCATGGGGCCGCAGACCACGGTGTTCCGCGAGGTGACGGTGTGACGTCCTGGCGGGGCGGGTTTCGTGAGGTGACGGTGTGACGCCCGTGGCGTGGCTCGAAGATTGTCGGTGCCTGCCGCTAGCCTGCTCCGCATGGCCAAGACTGCCCCGAAACCCGGATACCGCTGCGCCGAGTGCGGCTGGCGCACCACGAAATGGGTCGGCCGGTGCGGCGAGTGCCAGGCGTGGGGCACGGTCGACGAGGAAGGCGCCCGGGGCGTCAGCGTCGTCCAGGCCGGCGCCACCACCGCCCCCGCCCTGCCGATCGGCCAGGTCAAGGCCGAGGTGGCGACCGCCCGCACCACCGGCGTCGCCGAGCTCGACCGGGTGCTCGGCGGCGGCCTCGTGCCGGGAGCGGTCGTGCTGCTGGCGGGTGAGCCGGGCATCGGCAAGTCCACGCTCCTGCTGGAGGCCGCGGCCCGCGTCGCCGAGCGCGAGACGGTCCTCTACGTGACGGGCGAGGAGTCGGCGGCCCAGGTGCGCCTGCGCGCCGACCGCATCGGCGCCATCCAGGACCGCCTCTACCTCGCCGCGGAGACCGAGCTGTCGGCCCTGGTCACCCACGTCGACAAGGTGCAGCCGACCATGCTGGTGGTCGACTCGGTGCAGACGGTGGGCTCCGCCCAGGCCACCGGCGTGCCCGGAGGGGTCACGCAGGTTCGCGAGGTGGCCGCCAACCTCGTGCGTTTGGCCAAGGAGCGCAACATGGCGACCGTGCTCGTCGGCCACGTCACCAAGGAGGGCTCGATCGCCGGCCCGCGCACGCTCGAGCACCTGGTCGACGTCGTGCTCAACTTCGAGGGCGACCGCCATTCCAGGCTCCGCATGGTGCGCGCGATCAAAAACCGGTTCGGTCCGACCGACGAGGTCGGCTGCTTCGACCTGCACGAGCGGGGCATCGAGGGCATCACCGACCCGAGCGGCCTGTTCGTCTCGCGGCGCAGCGAGCCGGTGCCCGGCACCTGCGTCACCGTCACGGTCGAGGGCACCCGCCCGCTGCCCGCCGAGGTCCAGGCCCTGGTGGCCCGCACCGACGCCCAGCAGCCCAGGCGCACGTCATCGGGGCTCGACACCTACCGCGTGCAGATGATCCTCGCCGTGCTGGAGCGCCGGCTCAACGCCCGGCTGGGCGGGTGCGACGTGTTCACCGCCACCGTGGGCGGCATCAAGCTGGCCGATCCCGCCATCGACTTGTCGGTCATGCTGGCCGTCGCCAGCGCCGCGGGAGACAAGCCGCTGCCCGCCGGTCTGGTGGCGCTTGGCGAGGTCGGCCTGGCGGGCGAGCTGCGTCCGGTCAAGGACGTCCGCAGGCGGCTGTCCGAGGCGGCCAGGATGGGTTTCAAGCGCGCCCTCGTGCCCGCCGGATCCCTCGAAGAGGGCGGCCGTCGCCGTAACGGGCAGCGTGCTCTCGTGCCCGTGGGGCCGGTCGCGTTCGCCCCCGGTTTCGAGGTCGTCCAGGCGGAGAACGTCTGGGACGCACTCACACACGTCACTTAAGCGAGGCTAAGCTGGGCGTGACCGATCGACACGGGGGTCAGGTGGATAGGAGTCTTGACGACCGTCGTCGCGAAGCCCTGGCAGCTGTGGCCCCGGGCACTCCGCTGCGCGACGGCCTGGAGCGCATCCTGCGCGGGCAGACCGGCGGGCTGATCGTGCTCGGCTACAACCGGGTCGTCGAAGAGGTCTGCAGCGGCGGGTTCGAGCTCGACGTCGACTTCTCGGCCACCCGGCTGCGCGAACTGGCCAAGATGGACGGCGCCATCGTCGTGAGCGGCGACCACAAGATCGTGCGCGCCGCCGTGCACCTCGTGCCCGACCCCGCCATCCCCACCGACGAGTCCGGCACCCGCCACCGCACCGCCCAGCGCGTCGCCCGGCAGACCGGCCTGCCCATCATCGCCATCAGCAAGTCGATGCGCATCATCGCCCTCTACCTCGACGGCATCCGTTATGTCCTTGAGGAGTCGGCGGCCATCCTGTCCAAGGCCAACCAGGCCCTCGCCACGCTCGAACGGTACAAACACCGTCTCGACGAGGTCTCCGGCACCCTGTCGGCCCTGGAGATCGAAGACCTGGTCACGGTCCGCGACGTGGCCGCCGTCGCCCAACGCCTCGAAATGGTCAGGCGCATCTCCGACGAGATCAAGGGCTATGTCGTCGAGCTGGGCACCGACGGCCGGCTGCTGTCCCTGCAGCTCGACGAGCTCGTCGCCGGGGTCGACTCCGAGCGGGAGCTGGTCATCCGCGACTACCTCCCCGCGCCCGCCGGCCGCCGCCAGCGCCGCCTGGTCGAGGCCCTGCACGACCTCGACAAGTTGTCCGGCAACGAGCTGCTCGACCTCGCGGTGGTCGCCCAGGTGCTCGGCCACAACGGCACCGACATGCTCGAGACCCCGGTGAGCCCCCGGGGGTTCCGGCTGCTCGCCAAGGTGCCTCGCCTGCCCGCCACCGTGGTCGACCGCCTGGTCAACCACTTCGGCGGGCTGCAGAAGCTGCTCGCCGCCAGCATCGACGACCTGCAGGCGGTGGGCGGCGTCGGAGAGTCGAGGGCGCGCAGCGTACGGGAGGGCCTGTCGCGCCTGGCCGAGTCCTCCATCCTCGAACGTTACGTCTGAGCGCCGGTCCCCGTCCTCGAACGTTACGTCTGAGCGCCGGTCCCCGTCCTCGAACGTTACGTCTGAGCGCCGGTCTCCATCCTCGAACGTTACGTCAGAGCGCCCGGGAACTGCGTGGATCAACGCAGGTGGAAGACGCCCTTGCCGCTGCGGAGTTGGCCCATGCGCGCGGTGGCCACGTACGTGCCCGGCAGGGCGGTCGCCGGGGTGGCCGGGCAGTCGGCGCTGGAGCGGCGGCGGTCCCACTCCACCGACCTCACGTGGGGCACGCCCCGCTGGAGCTCCTCGACCTCCGTACCCGATCCGCTCACGCAGTCGGCGTTCGACCAGATGCGGTCCGCCCCCGAGGTGATGCGGATCTCCATGGCCCGCGGCCCCACGTCGGCCGTGCACATCACGGGCCCGGTGTTGACCAGCGTGACCAGGAAGGTGGGCCGGGCGTCGCCCGCGTAGATCTGCTCCTTGCCGTTCTGGAGGCTCAGCACCAGGTCTTCCTCGGCGCAGGGCTGACCTGGCTCCTTCTGCTCGGCGGCGGGAGTCGGCGTGGGGGTGGCCGTCGGCGTCGGCGTAGGGCTGGCCGTGCCCAGAGCGAGCGTACGCAGCCCGGCGAGCAGCGGATCCGCGCTGGGCGTGGGGCTGGGCGACGACTGCGCGCTCGACGTACGGCCCGGTCCGCTGCCGCCGCTCGAACACGCCCACGCCACCACGGCCACCACGACGAGAACCGCCACCAGCACGCTCATCCGACGCCGCCAGTAGACGTCACCGCCGTCGCCGCGCATCGAATCCGGGTCCATCGGGTTCGCGCGGTGTTCCCCACCTGCTTCACCAGGTGGAGGACCCCGCGCTCCCTCCCTTCCGATCTGGTCGGTTCCTGTTGCCTTGCCGGTCGTGAGAGTCGGGAAGCGTGTGTGCGCAGGTCGCTCGCTCACCTCCCCGTTGCGCCCCACCAGCGAGCGGGCCGCCGCGCTCGAGCAGTGTGTGAGGGCTCGCCTTCGCCAGGTCGTGCCGACGACTCAGCAAGAAGCCTCTCCCTTTCAGGGAGCGGAGGAGTCACACCGCTCAGCATGGTAATTGTCCAGCCACGAAGAGTGACGACACGCCGAAGGCCGCGAACTCGGCATACGCTTGACCGCGTGGTTGAGCCGAACCTCCTGCACGCCCCCGTTCTCGACTGGTACGCCGACAACGCCCGGGACCTCCCGTGGCGTGCCTCCGACGCCACACCGTGGGGCGTGCTCGTCAGCGAGATCATGCTCCAGCAGACCCCGGTCGCCCGCGTCCTGCCCGTCTGGCACGAATGGATGACCCGCTGGCCCACGCCCAAGGCGCTGGCCGCCGAGCAGCCGGGCGAGGCCGTACGCCACTGGGGCCGGCTCGGCTATCCACGCAGGGCGCTGCGGCTGCACGCGTGTGCCAGGGCCGTCACGGAGGAGCACGGCGGCGAGGTGCCGTCCGACCACGCCACCCTGCTGTCGCTGCCCGGCATCGGCGAATACACCGCCGCCGCGGTCGCCAGCTTCGCCTACGGCGGCCGCCATCCCGTGCTCGACACCAACGTGCGCAGAGTGTTCGCGCGGGCGGTGCGCGCCGAGGAATACCCGCCCACGGCCACCTCGGCGGCGGAGCGGCGGCTGGCGGAGGCACTCCTGCCCGAGCTGGACGCGCCCCGCTGGGGCGTGGCGGTGATGGAGCTCGGCGCCCTCGTCTGTACGGCCCGCGCGCCGCGCTGCGCCGACTGCCCGATCACCCACCTGTGCGCGTGGCGGCTGGCCGGCAAGCCGCCGCACACCGGCCCCGCCCGAAGGGGCCAGACGTACGCGGGCACCGACCGCCAGTGCCGCGGTCGCCTCCTCGATGTGCTCCGGTCAGCTCACGGACCGGTTCCGAAGGCGGCACTCGACGCCGTGTGGGACGACGCGGTGCAGCGCGAACGCGCCCTGGACGGCCTGGTGGCCGACGGCCTCGCCGAACCCCTCGACGACGGCACGTACCGTCTCCCCCACTCCTGACCCCCGCCGCCCGGACCCCGGCTCACCGCATCGGCAGGACACGAAACCCACCTCACCCGGCCACACAGCACGTGACCCGAGAACGCACGTACCTTTCCACCCGACTCGACACCCAGAACGCCGCCGCACACCCCCACCAC
>NZ_SMLD01000186.1:0-17671 GCF_004352805.1 Nonomuraea mesophila | reverse complement strand
CCCCCGCACTCCCCTGACCAGCGAAGCGGCTGATCAACTGCTCATCCCCGAAGGAGCAAGTCCATGGCCGACAGTTACACACCCCCGGTCACCGGAACCGGTGTCAAGGCCACCATCCAGCGCATCGGCGGCCATCTGGCCGGGATGATCATGCCGAACATCGGCGCGTTCATCGCCTGGGGCCTGATCACCGCGCTGTTCATCCCGACCGGCTGGCTGCCCAACGAGACGCTCGCGAAGATGGTCGGCCCGATCATCGGGACCCTGCTGCCGGTCCTCATCGCCTATACGGGCGGCCGGATGGTGCACGGCCAGCGCGGCGCGGTCGTGGGCTCGGTGGCGGTCATGGGCGTCGTGGTGGGCACCGAGTCCCCCATGTTCCTCGGCGCCATGATCGTCGGCCCGCTCACCGCCTTGATCCTGAAATATGTGGACAAGTTCACGGAGCAGCGGACCAAGGCCGGCTTCGAGATGCTGGTCGACAACTTCTCCGCCGGCATCGTGGGCGGCGCGATGGCCATCATCGGCATGCTCGGCATCGGCCCGGTCGTGGAGACCGCCACCACGGCCGCGGGCAACGCCGTGGGCTGGCTGGTCAGCAACAACCTGCTGCCGATCGCCTCGGTGCTGATCGAGCCGGCCAAGGTGCTGTTCCTCAACAACGCCATCAACCACGGCGTGCTCACCCCGCTCGGCATCAACGAGGCCGCCCAGACCGGCAAGTCGATCCTGTTCATGCTCGAGTCGAACCCCGGCCCGGGGCTCGGCCTGCTGCTGGCGTTCCTGCTGTTCGGCCCGCGCCAGCTGCGGCCCAGCACCCCCGCCGCGATGATCATCCAGTTCTTCGGCGGCATCCACGAGATCTACTTCCCGTACGTGCTCATGAAGCCGCGTCTCATCCTGGCCGTCATCGCGGGTGGCGCGGCCGGCGTGTTCACGTTCATCGCCACCGGCGCCGGCCTGGTCGCCTCGCCGTCGCCCGGCAGCATCTTCGCCTATCTCGCGGTCACCCCGAGGGGCGGCTGGCTGAGCTCCAGCCTGGGCATCCTCGTGGCGGCGGCCGTGTCGTTCGCCGTCGCCGCCCTCCTGCTCGGCTTCGGCCGCGGGGAGAAGGCGGAGCAGGACGATCCCGCAGAATCCAGTGAGGGCACCGAGCCCGCCACCAAGGAGGCCTGACCCATGCCCAGCATCGACAGCAAGGACATCAAGAAGCTCATCGTCGCCTGCGACGCCGGGATGGGCAGCAGCGTGATGCTCGCCTCCCAGCTGCGCAAGCAGCTCAAGGACAGCGGCGTCACGGTCGAGCACACCCCGGTCAACTCGATCCCCGACGACGCCGACGTCATCGTGTGCCACTCGGGGCTGGCCGCCAGGGCCAAGGCGTCCGCCCCCGGCAAGCCCCTGGTGTCGTTCCAGATCTTCCTCGGCGACCCGGCGGTGACCAAGCTGGTGAACACCATCAAGAACGGCGGCACCGTCGATGCGTGACGACCTGCTCGACCCGCGGGCCGTGCTGCTGCACGAGAGCGCCCCCGACCGCGACGCGGCCATCCGCCGGTGCGGCCGGGCGCTGGCCGACGTGGGCGCCGTCGCGGAGCCGTACATCGAGGCGATGCTCGAACGCGAGCGGTCGATCTCCACCTACGTCGGCGAGGGGGTGGCCATCCCGCACGGGACGAACGCCTCCAAAGGAGATGTCCGGCGCGACGCGATCTGCGTGGTCCGGTTCCCCGGCGGCGTCGACTGGGACGGCGAGCAGGTCACGCTCTGCGTCGGCATCGCCGCCAAGGACGACGGCCACGTACAACTGCTGTCGCAGCTGGCCGAGATCCTTATGGATCCCGACCGTGCGAGGGCGCTGCGTGAGGCCACGGAGGTCTCACAGGTGATGAAGGAGCTCACTTGACATCCTTCCGGTCCTTCAGGGCCGGGATTCCAGCCGTCGCCGACCGGCCTTCCTGCTTCACCGCCGGTCGCCCGCCCGGGAAAGGGAACTCCCGTTGAGGTCTTACACCAGCTCCACAGGCGTTTCACCTCTCCGCAAACCCTGCGGCGAGGGTGCTTCTGATCGTTCGTCCGGTGGCTTGGTCATCACCACCGTCGAACACACTACCGAACCGTGCGATGTCGTGCGGCGTTGTGACACCGGTTCGCCTGACGGCGAATCGGCTACCCCTGCCCTGCTCCGCAGGAGTCCGATTCCTCCCCTGTCCGAAGGCGGGGGTTTCCTCGGAGGTATCCGATGAAGGTCGCCAGATTCCACGCCCCGGGCGACATCAGGATCGAGGACGCGCCCGAGCCCGAGCCGGGGCCGGGCGAGCTGAAGATCCGCGTACGCAACTGCTCGACGTGCGGCACGGACGCCAAGATCTTCAAGTTCGGCCACCACCACATCAGGCCGCCGCGCGTCATGGGCCACGAGATCTCCGGCGAGGTCGTCGGCACCGGCGAGCGGGTGCAGGTGATCGCCGCCATCCCGTGCGGCACCTGCCAGGAGTGTGTACGCGGCCGGCGGACGGTCTGCCCGAACCAGGAGTCGATGGGCTACCACTACGACGGCGGCTTCGCCGAGTACATGATCATCCCGGCCAAGGTGCGGGCCGTGGACGGCGTCAACGCCATCCCGTCCGGAGTCGGCTTCGCCGAGGCGTCGGTGGCCGAGCCGCTGGCGTGCGTGCTCAACGGCCAGTCGCTGGCCGGCGTGGGCGCGGGCGACGACGTGGTGGTGATGGGCGCGGGCCCGATCGGCTGCCTGCACGTACGCCTGGCGCGGGCGCGCGGCGCCTCCCGGGTCTTCCTCGTGGACGTCAACGCCGAGCGCCTGGCGATGGCGGCCGAGCTCGTACGCCCCGACGCGGCCATCGACGCCGACCCGGTCGAGCACGTGCTCAAGCTGACCGGCGGCAGGGGCGCCGACGTCGTGATCACCGCTGCGGCGTCGGGCGCGGCGCAGGAGCAGGCCGTGAGGATGGCGGCCAGGCAGGGCCGGATCAGCTTCTTCGGCGGCCTGCCGAAGGACGACCCCGTCATCGCGCTCGACTCCAACCTGGTGCACTACCGCGAGCTGACCATCGTCGGCGCGAACGGTTCCAGCCCTGCGCACAACGCCGAGGCACTGCGGCTGGTGGCCGACGGGGCGGTGGTGGTGTCCGACCTCATCACCCACCGGCTGCCGCTGCCGCAGGTGCTCGACGGGATCGATCTCGTCAGCAGGGGCGCGGCCATCAAGGTCACCATCGAGCCCTGACGTCCGCGAGAACCAGCACTGAAGATCCGACATGGAGCCTGGGAGGCTTCTCATGGCACAACGAACGGTGGCCGTGGCCTCGGCCAGCGGCCTGCACGCCCGTCCCGCCAAGCTGTTCGTGCAGACGGCGGCGAAGCTGGACGTGCCGGTGACGGTCCGGCTGGGCGAGAAGTCCGTGCCGGCCAAGAGCATGCTGGGGGTGCTGTCGCTGGGCGCGGTGCGCGGCTCGGAGGTCACGCTCGAAGCGGAGGGGCCGGGGGCGGAGGAGGCGCTCGACTCCCTCGCCGCGCTGTTGTCGCGTGACCTGGACGCGGAAGAGGCCCTCGATGCCTGACCTGTCCCGGCCTGACCTGTCCCGGCCTGACCCCCGTACCGTCCCGCCGGGCGGCGGGGCCGCGGACCCCGCCGGGCGGCTCGCCGGCCTCGGCGTCAGCCAGGGCCGGGCGGCGGGACCGATGATCCGGATGGCGGGGCCGCCGGCGCTGCCCGCGCCCCGCCCCGTGACCGACCCGGGCGCCGAGGCGGCCACCGTCGCCAAGGCCCTGGAGTCGGTCACCACCGATCTCAACCGCCGCGCCGCGGCCGCCCGCTCCCAACCGTCCGGTGAGCAGGCCGGCGGCGCGGAAGCGGCGGAGATCCTTGAGGCGCTGGCCATGATGGCCGAGGACCCCATGCTGCTGGAGGAGGCCGAGCGGCGGGCGCGCGACGGCGCCGACGCCGCGCACGCCCTGGACGCCGCCTTCACCCAGCACCGCGACGCCCTGGCCGAGCTGGGCGGCTACCTGGCCGAGCGGGCCGCCGACCTGGACGATCTCAAGCACCGGGCGGTGGCGTTCGCGCTCGGCCTGCCGATGCCCGGCCTGCCCGCCCCCGGCCATCCGTACGTGCTGGTGGCCGAGGACCTCTCCCCCGCCGACACCGCGGGGCTCGGCCCCGACGTGCTGGCGCTCGTCACGGAACGGGGCGGCCCCACGAGCCACACCGCGATCCTGGCGCGCGGCCGCGGCCTGCCGGCGGTGGTGGCCTGCGCGGGCGTCATGGACCTGCCGGACGGCACGGTCATCGGGGTCGACGGCGGCGCCGGCGAGATCACGACCGGCCTCACCGCGGAGCGGGCGGCCGAGATCGTGGCGGGCGAGCGCGCGGAGCGGGCCAGGCTGGCGGCGAGCAGGGGCCCCGGCAGGACGGCCGACGGTCATCCGGTGAAGCTGCTGCTCAACATCGGCTCGGCCAAGGACCTGCGGCCGGGCGCGGAGGGCGTCGGGTTGTTCAGGACGGAGTTCCTGTTCCTCGACCGTACGGGCGCGCCGTCGTTCGAGGAGCAGGTGGCCGCGTACGCGGAGGTGTTCGAGCAGGCGGAGACCGTGATCGTGCGCACGCTCGACGCGGGCACCGACAAGCCCCTGCCCTTCCTGGGCCTTCCGGCCGAGCCGAACCCGGCCCTCGGCATACGGGGCCTGCGGGTGGACCGGGTGCTGCCGGACGTGCTGGACACCCAGCTCGACGCGATCGCCGAGGCGGCCAGGGCGACGGGCACGCAGGCGTGGGTGATGGCGCCCATGGTCACCACCGTGGCGGAGGCGGGCGCGTTCGCCCGGCGCGCCCGCGAGCGGGGCATCGCGAAGGTGGGCGCGATGGTGGAGGTGCCCGCGGCGGCGCTGCGGGCGGGAGCGCTGCTGCGCGAGGTCGACTTCCTCAGCATCGGTACGAACGACCTGGCCCAGTACACCTTCGCCGCCGACCGCCAGCACTCGGAGCTGGCCGATCTGCTCGACCCGCGCCAGCCCGCCCTGCTCCAGCTCATCGGCATGTGCGCGCGGGCCGGCAGGGAGGCGGGCAAGCCGGTCGGCGTGTGCGGCGAGGCGGCCGGCGATCCGCTGCTCGCGCCGCTGCTGGCCGGGCTGGGTGTGACGAGCCTGTCGATGGCCCCCGTGTGCGTGCCCGCCATACGGGAGGCGCTGGCCGGTCTCACCCTGGAGGAGTGCCGGCGCCGCGCGGAGGAGGCCGTCGGCTAGGAGCGCGCGCCAGGCGGCGCGGCCTGCCGGGCGTGGGGGACGCGGCTGCCCGGGGACCTGACCGGGCGCATGCGGCCGCGGGTGAGCTCAGCGGGTGCCGTCGAGATGGCCGGCCAGGATCGTGGTGACCGACAGCGCGGTGTCGAAATCGGGGACGACGATTCTCAGACCTGTTCCGGGTTGTGCGCCCTGAGCTGGAGGCCGTCACCGTCGACGTCGACGGTGACCCTGCCGTGCTCCTCGATCTCGCCGGTCAGCAGCATGGTGGACAGCCGGTTGTCCAGTTCGCGCTGCACCGTGCGGCGCAGCGGCCGGGCGCCGAACTCGGGCTGGTAGCCGCGCTCGGCCAGCCAGTCCTTGGCGGCGTCGGTGACCTCCATCGTGACGTCCTGGCCGCGCAGCCGCTGCCGGGTCCGCTCCAGCAGCAGGTCCACGATCTGGCGGAGCTGGTCGCGTTCCAGCCGCTTGAAGATGATCGTCTCGTCGATGCGGTTGAGCAGCTCGGGACGGAGTGAGTGGCGCAGCAGGTCCATGAGCCGGTCGTGCAGTTCCGGGGTGTCCTCGGAGTCGAGGATCATCTGCGCGCCGATGTTGCTGGTCATGATGACGATCGAGTTGGTGAAGTCGACGGTGCGGCCGTGGCCGTCGGTGAGCCGGCCGTCGTCGAGCATCTGCAGCAGGATGTTCATCACGTCGGGGTGGGCCTTCTCGATCTCGTCGAGGAGGATGACGCCGTGCGGGCGGCGGCGTACGGCCTCGGTGAGCTGACCCGCCTCCTCATACCCGACATATCCGGGTGGGGCCCCGATGAGGCGCGAGACCGTGTGCCGCTCCTGGTACTCGCTCATGTCGATGCGCACCATGTGGTCCTCGCCCCCGAACAGCGCGGCGGCCAGCGACCTCGCGAGCTCCGTCTTGCCGACCCCGGTGGGGCCGAGGAACAGGAAGCTGCCGATGGGGCGGTTCGGGTCGGACAGTCCCGCCCTGGCCCTGCGCACCGCCTCGGCGATGGCGACGACGGCCTCGTCCTGGCCGATCACGCGCTTGTGCAGGTGCTCCTCCAGGCTCATGAGACGCTCGCGTTCGCGCTGGGTGAGCTGGGTGACCGGGATGCCGGTCTGCCGCGACACGACCTCCGCGATGTCCTCCACCTCGACCTGCGGGACGTCGTCCTCGCCGCGCCGGGCGCGCTCCAGCTCCGGCCTGATCTTGCCGATCTCGGTGGTCAGCTCCTTGGCGCGGTCGAAGTCGTCGGCGGAGATGGCCTGGTCCTTGTCACGGCGCAGCGAGTCGAGGCGCTCCTCCAGCTCGCGCACGCCGGTGCCGGGCGTACGCGAGCGCAGCCGTACCCGGGCCGAGGACTGGTCCATGAGGTCGATGGCCTTGTCGGGCAGGAAACGGTCGGAGATGTAGCGGGCCGACAGGTTCGCGGCAGCGTCGAGGGCCTCGTCGGTGATGCGCACCTGGTGGTGGGCCTCGTACGTGTCGCGCAGCCCGGCCAGGATCTCGATCGTCTGCTCCACGGTCGGCTCGGAGACGAGGATCGGCTGGAAGCGGCGTTCGAGCGCGGCGTCCTTCTCGATGTTCTTGCGGTACTCGTCGATCGTGGTGGCGGCGATGACGTGCAGCTCGCCGCGGGCGAGGGCGGGTTTGAGAATGTTGGCGGCGTCCATGCCGCCCTCGGCGGCGCCGGCGCCGACCAGGTTGTGCACCTCGTCGATGAAGACGATGGTCTCGTCGGCGTGCGCCCGGACCTCGTCGATGACCTTCTTGATGCGTTCCTCGAACTCGCCCCGGTACTTCGTGCCCGCCACCATCCCCGTGAGGTCGAGGCCGATGACGCGGCGGTCCTTGAGGATGTCGGGGACGGTCCCGTTGACGATGCGCTGGGCGATGCCCTCGACGATCGCGGTCTTGCCGACGCCCGGCTCGCCGATCAGGCACGGGTTGTTCTTGGTGCGCCGCGACAGGACCTCGATGCACTGTTCGATCTCGTCCTCGCGGCCGACGACCGGGTCGATCCCGCCCTGCCTGGCCTCTTCCGTGAGGTCCCTGCCGTACTCGTCGAGCGTCGGCGTGTCGCCGTTCCGCCTGCGCGGCTCGCCCGCCCGCGCGCCGCCGGCGGACACGATGGCCTGCTGCAGCTCGTCGGCGGACACGCCCTGTTCCCGCAGGAGGCGGGCGGCGCTGGAGTCGGGGTTGGCGGCCAGGGCGAGCAGCAGGTGCTCGGGGCCGATGTACGACGACTGCAGGGCGCGTGAGATCCGCTGCGCGTCCAGGACGGCGCGTTTGGCGGCCGGTGAGAGGGTCGTGGGCGGCTCCGCGGGCTGGCCGGCGCCGGCCAGCGCGTCGATGCGGTCGCGGAGCCTGCCGACGTCCACGCCGGCCGCGCGCAGCGCGCTCCCCGTGGCGTCGTCGTCGAGCAGCGCGTCGAGCAGGTCGAGCACGTCCAGGTCGGCGGCGCCGCGCTGCCCGGCGTTCTCCAGGGCGTTTCTCAGGACCTCCCTGGCCGAGGCGCTGAGCAGCCTGCCGACGTCCACCCGCTGGACGCTGGGCCGCGCCGGCGGCCAGGCCTCCATCCCGCCGAACACGCGGCCGGTGAGCTCCTCGAACCCTCTGAACGGATCCCCGCCGAAGAACGACCTGAACGGCATGTCAGACATGAATCCCCCTAAAGCTCAGGAGGACACATAGCCGGGTATGTCGCACTTCATAGCCACCTTTCGGCAAAGCCTGCCGCCGGGTACGGCCGTCGCGTCACCTTCCCGCGACGGCGTCGGCCACGGGCGTGTCACCGGAGACGAGCTCCAGCGTCCGGTGCACGGTTCCCGGCGCGTCGAGCATGGCGGCGATGACGGCGGCCACGTCGTCGCGGGGCACCGCGCCCGGCGGGACCTCCGGCGCCAGCCTGACCAGGCCGGTGCCCGGCTCGTCGGTCAGCCGGCCGGGGCGCAGGATCGTCCAGTCGAGGTCGCGGGCACGCAGGTCGTCCTCGGCCTCGGTCTTGGCCCTGATGTAGGCCGCCCAGACCTCGTCCCTGTCCGGCGCGGGCGGCTTGCCCGCGCCCATGGACGAGATCTGGACGAACCGTCGTACGCCGGTCTCCTCGGCGGCGTCGGCGAGCAGCACGGACGCGCCTTTGTCGACCGTCTCCTTGCGGGCCGCGCCGCTGCCCGGCCCCGCGCCCGCGGCGAAGACCACGGCGCCGGCCCCGTCGACGATCGCCGCGACCTCGCCGGACGACGCCCGTTCCAGGTCGCACACCACGGCCTCGGCGCCCGTGGCCTCGACGTCGGCGACGTGGGCCGGGTTGCGCACCAGGCCGACGGCGTCCGGGCCGAGGCGCCGGGCCAGGCGCAGTGCGATCTTGCCGTGGCCGCCCGCGATGATGATCCGCATCGTTCCTCATGGTGTCGTGGTGTGCCCGCTCCCCGCGGGGCTCGCCGCCTCTCCGGATGAGGACGGCGACGGACCGGATCTGCCCGTTTCCGCACGCCCTTACTCCCCGGGGACGGACCGCCCGTTCCCTCCGGCGGCGGGAGAAGGCGGCGGGCAACCGATGGTGATCGTCCGGCATCGGGCAGGCGTGCGCGGGTATGCCAGGGAGGAGCCGAGCGGACCGGCACGTCACGGTCCCCGCCGGCCCGCCGGACGGGCTCGCGGAGCCCGGTGTACGGCCGACGGGGCGAGGTGGGAATATCCCTCCGAACGCCCGGGCTTGATCATGCGTATCCCCCGAAGAGGAGACTGAACTATGGACGTGGCAGACATCGGCGTCACCGGCCTGGCCACCATGGGGCGCAACCTCGCCCGCAACCTCGCCAGACACGGATACGCGGTCGCGGTGCACAACCGCTCGTACAGCCGTACGCAGCAGCTGATCAAGGAGTTCGGCGGGGAGGGCACGTTCGTGCCGTCCGAGGAGCTGGCCGCGTTCGTCGCCTCGCTGAAGCGCCCGCGCAGGGCGATCATCATGGTCAAGGCGGGGGCCGGCACCGACGCGGTGATCGACCAGCTCGCCGACCTGATGGAGCCCGGCGACATGATCGTCGACGGCGGCAACGCGCACTTCCAGGACACCCGGCGGCGCGAGGCGGCGCTGCGCGAGCGGGGCATCCACTTCGTCGGCACCGGCATCTCCGGCGGCGAGGAGGGCGCGCTGCTCGGCCCGAGCATCATGCCGGGCGGCTCGAAGGAGTCGTGGGAGGCGCTCGGCCCGATCCTGCAGGACATCGCGGCCCAGGTGGACGGCGTGCCGTGCTGCGTGCACGTGGGCCCCGACGGCGCCGGCCACTTCGTCAAGATGGTGCACAACGGCATCGAATACTCCGACATGCAGCTCATCGCGGAGTCGTACGACCTGCTGCGCCAGGCGCTGGGCGCGACGCCGGCCGAGCTGGCCGAGGTGTTCAGGGAGTGGAACCGCGGCGACCTCGACTCCTACCTGATCGAGATCACCGCCGAGGTGCTCGACCAGGTGGACGCCGAGACGGGCAAGCCGTTCGTGGACATCGTGGTCGACCAGGCCGAGCAGAAGGGCACCGGCCGCTGGACCGTGCAGAGCGCGCTCGACCTCGGCGTACCGGTGACGGGCATCGCCGAGGCGACCTTCGCCCGCGCGTTGTCCGGCCATCCGGAGCAGCGCGCCGCCGCCGCGTCGCTGCGGGGGCCGAAGCTGTCCGGCGTCGGCGGGCGCGAACTGGTCGAGGACGTACGGCAGGCGCTCTACGCCTCCAAGATCGTGGCGTACGCGCAGGGCTTCGACCAGATGGCGGCGGCCTCGAAGGAGTACGGCTGGGATCTCGACCTGGGCGCCATGGCGACGATCTGGCGCGGCGGGTGCATCATCCGGGCGAAGTTCCTCGACCGGATCCGGGCCGCGTACGACACCGACCGGCAGCTGCCGACGCTACTCGCCGACCCGACGTTCGCGGCCGTCCTGGACGCGGCCCAGGAGTCGTGGCGGCGGGTGATCACCACGGCCGTGCGGATCGGCGTGCCGACGCCGGGCTTCTCCTCGGCGCTGGCCTACTACGACGGGCTGCGGCGCGACCGGCTGCCCGCGGCGCTGGTGCAGGGGCTGCGCGACTACTTCGGCGCGCACACCTATCACCGGGTCGACAAGGAGGGCGTCTTCCACACCGACTGGTCCGGCGACCGCGCGGAACGTCCGGCCTGACCGGTCAGGAGCTCCTCAGCGGGGCCGGGTTAGCCACGGCCGTCACCACGCAGAAGCCGAGCGGTCCCGCCGGGTCGTGCAGGGTGACCTGCCCGGTCGCCACGCCGCCGGCGCTGAGGTGGCCGGTGGCCTCGATGCCGAGGAGGTCGCCCCCGGGCAGCCGGGCGAGCGTCAGCGTGTAGTCGGCGTTGATGAAGCGCAGCCCGTCGACTCCCGCGTTGCTGAGCGGGCTGGCGAAGTCGGCGGCCAGGGCCACGCGTACGAACGGGGTCAGCGGCTCGTCGTCCACCAGCGGGTCGCGCTCGCGCAGCCACGCCCGCCCCGGACCGGGCCCGCCCCAGCCGGACACCTGCCACAGGTCGAACGGCGGCGTCCACTCGCGTCCTTCGGCCGGCGGGCCGGAGGGAGGCGGCTCGTCCCACGCGGGCGTGACGACCGCCTGCGGGCCTGCGGGCTGTTCGCCCTGCCTGAGCAGCACGGCGGCGGCCCGCGCGATCACCCCCTGCTCGGTGGAGATCGTCGCGTCGGCCACCCGGATCCGGCGGCCGTCCCTGACCAGGGAGGTCTCCACCGTGACGGGCACCATGGGGCTGTTGCGGAACAGGTCGACGGTCAGCCTGGCGAAGCGCAGGCCGGGCTCCGCGTGGCGCTGCTCGATGGCCCGGGCCGCGAGCCCGCCGAGCAGCCGGCCGTGGAGCATGTCGGGTGACCAGGGGCCGCGGGCGTGGGGGGCGGGGACGAGTTCGTCCCCCTTCCGGGTGAAGAACGCTGACGACGACACAGAATCAGATTCTAGAGGAGAGCAGGCGGCGTCCGAGCGCGTGCAGGCGCTCCTTCAGCTCGACCGGCTCCAGCACCTCGAAGCCCACGTCCAGGAAGGCCGCGGCCACGGCGATGCGGCCGGTGTCCCAGCCGACGAGGTGCCAGCGGTTGCCCTTGGTCACGAGGCTGTGGGGCTCGGCCGTTCTCATCGTCACCTCGCCCTCGTGGTCGGTGTAGGCGAAGCGCAGCCGCTCGTGGTCGCGGCAGGCGGCGGCGACGCGCGTGAACAGCCCGGCGTCCACGGTCGGACCGTCACGGTGGATGCGCACGGTGTGGGTCTGCAGCGCGTTCACCCGGTGGCGCAGCCGGGCGGGCAGGACCTGTTCGAGCTTGGCCGGCGCGCGCAGTGAGGTCTCCTCGATGCCCTCCACGGTGCCGCCCGCGGCGGTGCGCAGGCCGACCGCGACCGCGACGGCCTCCTCGTCGTCGAGCAGCAGCGGCGGCAGCTCCGCGCCCGCGCCCAGCCGGTAACCGCCGGCCACGCCGGGCGTGGAGTGCACGGGGTAGCCGAGGCCGCGCAGCCGCTCGACGTCGCGGCGGACCGTGCGCCGGGCGACGCCGAGCCGCTCGGCCAGGTCGGCGCTCGGCCAGTCGCGCCGGGACTGCAGCAGCGACAGCAGTCGGAGCAATCTCGCGGAGGTGTCCAGCATGTCGACCATTGTGGCCTCGCCCTGGCCGCGATGGCGCCTACCGTTCCCGGCCATGAACAGATTCGTCATCGACATCCCGCAGGACCGGCTCGACGACCTGGGCGCGCGGCTGGACCGTACGCGCTGGCCGGACGCGCTCGACGGGGTCGGCTGGTCGTACGGGGTGCCGCCCGGTGCGGTGCGGGAGCTGGCCGCCTACTGGCGCGACGGTTACGACTGGCGGGCGCACGAGGCGCGGCTCAACGCGCTGCCGCAGTACACGACCGAGATCGACGGGCAGCGGGTGCACTTCGCGCACGTCCGCTCGGACCGGCGGGACGCGCTGCCGCTGCTGCTGACGCACGGCTGGCCCAGTTCGTTCGCGGACTTCTCCCGCGTGGCCGGGTCGCTGGCCCGCGACTTCCACCTGGTCATACGCGCTGGCCGACTCCCCCACCGGGCTGCTCGCCTGGACCCTCGACGCCTTCGCCTCCTGGGGGCGCGACGTGGACGGGGTCCCGCCCGACGACATCCTCACCAACGTCAGCCTCTACTGGCTCACCGGCACGGCCGGCTCGTCGGCACGCCTCTACCGGGAGAGCGCCGGCGACTGGGATCCGCCCGGCGCCCCGGGGACGACCCCCCACGGGCGTCGCCGTCTTCCCCGGGGACAGCACGGTCAGGCGGTACGCCGAGCAGGCGCACCACGTGGTGCACTGGTCGGAGTTCCCGTTCGGCGGACACTACGCCGCGCTCCAGGCCCCGGAGGCGCTGGCGGACGACGTCCGGGCGTTCTTCGCCGGTCTCTGACCGGAGATGTCACAGGGATGGATTTACGTCCCCTTGGCACCGTAAGCTCCCCCAATGCGCGATCTAGGTGAGGACCCCCGGCCCGCCCGGGGTGCGGTACGCGAGATCCATTCCCTCCGTGGGCCCGCCACCCTGGCCTACTCCCCCGACCTCGACGGCATGGCCGATCCCGGAGAGATCGTCTGGGCCTGGGTGCCGTACGAGGAGGACCCGTCCAGGGGCAAGGACCGCCCGCTGCTGGTCGTGGGCCGCACCGGGCGCAGGCTCCTGGCCATGATGTTGTCCAGCAAGGGCGACGACGGCCCCGGCTGGCTGGAGCTGGGCGCGTGGGGCCGCGGCGACCGGGTTTCCTACGTACGGCTCGACCGGGTCTTCGAGCTGGACGAGGACGACATCCGTCGCGAGGGCGCGGTGCTCGACGGCGAGCGCTTCGCCCGGGTGGCGGCCAGGCTCATGGCGATTCATGGCTGGGACGCCGGCTGACCGGCCGTCGTGTCAGGGCGCCGTCGTGTCCGGGCATGGTGGGCGGTGGTCGATGCCGGGGAAGTGGTCGTGCCAGGAGTCCCGGAGGAGGCCGGGGCCGGTGAGTGCGCAGACGCGGGCGGCGACGCGGGCAGGATCGGGGTCCCACAGGCGTACCTTGTGATCGGCGCCCGCCGTGGCCACGGTGCGGCCGTCCGGACTGAAGGCGGCCGCGCGGGCGGCGTCGGCGTGTCCGGTGAGGCGGGCCAGCAGCGGCGGCCCGCCTGAGCCGGTGAGGCGCCACAGCCGGGTCGTCCCGTCCTCGCCGGTCGTCGCGAGCAGCCCGCCGTCGGGGCTGAACGCCACCGCGGTGGCGCCCCCGCGGTGGCCGGCCAGCCGTGCGACGGTGCGGGGCGCCGGGCCGGTGATGTCCCACAGGCGGACGCTCTGGTCGAAGCTGCCGCTGGCCAGCCCGCGCCCGTCGGGGCTGAACGCGACGGTGTAGACCTCGTTGGTGTGCCCGGACAGGGTGGCGGCCGGTACGGGGCGGCGCGGATCGGTGAGGCGCCACAGGCGCACGGCCCTGTCGAACCCGCCCGCGGCCAGCATGCCGCCGTCCGGGCTGAAGGCCACGGCGTAGACGGCGCTGGGAGTGGTGTTGATCGTCGTGAGCGGCTCGGGCCGGCGCGGGTCGGTGAGGTCCCACAGGCGGACGGCGTTGCCGAACCCGCCGCCGGCCAGGATGCGACGGCCGGGGCTGAACGCGACCGTGCGCACCCTCGCGGTGTGGCCGCTCAGCGTGGGGAGCGGCCGGGGCGTCCTCGGGTCGGACACGTCCCAGAGGCGGATGGTCTCGTCCTCGCCACCGCCCGCGAGTATGGCGCCGTCGTGGCTGAACGCCAGGGCGTAGGTGGTGCCCGCCGGGCTGTCCAGCGTGGACAGGGCGCTCGGCCGGTACGGGTCGGCGACGTCCCACAGCCGGACCTCGCGCCCGTCTCCGGCCGTGGCCAGGATGCGCCCGCCCGGCCGGAAGGCGACGGCACGCACCGCCCCGCCGTGGCCGGTCATGACCGGGCCTGTCGAGTCCCACAGGTTGATCGTGTGGTCCCAGCTGGCGCTGGCCATGGTGGAGCCGTCGGAGCTGAACGCGAGCGCGGCCACCGTGCCGCTGTGACCGGTCAGCACGGTGGCCGCGCGGGCGGGGTGGCCGACGTCGCTGATCCTGACCGAGTGGTCCCAGCCTCCCGTGGCGAGCCGGCGCCCGTCGGGGCTGAACGCGACGGCGATCACCGGCCCGGTGTGGCCGATGATCGTGGCGAGCTCGCGCGGGCGGCGCGGGTCGGTGACATCCCACAGCCTGGCCGTGCGGTCGTCGCTGCCGGTGGCGAGGGTACGGCCGTCTGGACTGAACGCGGCCGTCCCGACGTCCTCGCCGTGGCCGGTCAGCGTGGCGAGGTGACGCGGGGAGGCCGGGTCGCGTACGTCCCAGACGCGTACGGTGTCGTCGTAGCTGGTGGTGACCAGGGTGCGGCCGTCCGGGCTCAGCGCGAGGCCGTGCACCACCCGTGCGTGGCCGGTCAGCGTGGCCAGGCGGCGGGGCTTGCGGGGGTCGCGCACATCCCAGAGCCTGGCCGTGCCGTCGTCGGCGCCGGTGGCCACGAATTCCCCGCCGGGGTCGAAGACGATGTCCCAGATGGGCCCGTCGTGGCCGTCGAAGGCGGTCAGCAGCCGGGGCGCGCGCGGCTCGGTGACGTCCCACAGCCGCACCGAGCCGTCCAACCCGGCGGTGGCGAGCCGTCCGCTGCCGGCGCTCAGAGCGGCGGACTCGACGTCGGGCCCATCGCCGCCGAACGCCGCGAGCAGCCGCGGCCGGCGGCGGTCCGCCATCGCGAACAGGCGTACGCCGTCGTCGCCCGCGCTGACGAGCAGGCGCCCGTCGCCGCTGAACAGCGCCCGGTTGACCCCGTCACCCGCCCGCACCTTGATCGCGTACGGGGCGGCGAAGGCGGCCAGCAGCCCGCTGCGCGTCTCCACCGTGGGCGCCAGGCGGAAGGCGGCCAGGCTGAGCTGGGCGGCCCGCGCCGGTTCGGCGGCCCGCAGCGCGGCGGCCTCGTCGGCGGCCTGCCGCGCGATCACGGTGTTGCGCTGCTCGGTCGCCGCCCGCTGGTTGATCACCGCGATCACCGTGGTGGCCACCGCCAGCACCAGCAGCACGGTGAGCAGCGCGACCATGCGGCGCAGGCGGCGGCTGCGCCGCCGGGCGCCCGCCTCCTCGGCCGCCCTCGCGGCCAGCCCCGCGTCGAGGAACTCCTGTTCCAGGCCGGTCAGCGCGGTGTCGCCCGAGGCCGCCCAGTCCTGCGCCGACTGCAGCCGGGTGCCGCGGTAGAGCAGGGAGGGGTCGCGGTGCTCGCGCCGCCACGCCTCGGCCGCCTCCCTGAGCTGCCTGCGCGTCCGCAGGCCCGCCCGGTCGGCGAGGATCCACTCGCGCAGGCGCGGCCAGGCCCGCAGCAGCGCCTCGTGGGCGAGCTGGGCGTGGTCGGCGTCGAGGGTGAGCAGGCGCGCCCGGGCGAACGACTCGACCACCTCGGCCGTGGCCGCCGCGGGGAAGTGCGGCTCGGGCAGGGACCGCAGGTCGACCGGCCGGCGGGCCTCGACGTTGTCCTCCCCCACGCACACCATCTGCAGCAGCACCCGGCGGGCGATCTCCTGGCCGTGAGGGTCGAGGCCGCGGTAGACGTGCTCGGCCGTGGCGGCGACGGCCCCGCTGACTCCGCCGCTCGCCCGGTAGCCGTCGACGGTCAGGGTATTGCCCTTCCGGCGCGTCCACGTGGCCAGCAGCGTGTGGGAGAGCAGCGGAAGCGCGCCGGGCTCGTGCACCGGGCCCGTGCCGTAGTCGGCGGTGCCCGGCGGCACGCCCATGTCGCGCAGCAGCAGCTCGGCCAGGCCGGGCTCCATGGTCAGGCCCGCCGCGCGGGCCGGGCCGGAGATGATCTCGCGCAGTTCCGGCAGGGTGAGCGGCCCCAGCGGGAGGTGGCCGTCGCGCAGGCTGCCGACCAGTTCCGGGTAGGCCAGGCAGTGGCTGTAGAAGTCGGCGCGCAGTCCGAGCACGACGAGCGCGGCGCCGGACGTGGCCAGGGCGTGCACGGCGGCGAGGAAGGTGTGCCGTTCGGCGGGGTCGGCGCACAGCGTGAAGACCTGCTCCAGCTGATCGACCACCAGCACCAGCCGCCGCGCCTGGGCAGGGCCTTCGGCCCGGCCCTCCGCGAGTGAGGCCTGAGACGGGCCGGGGGCGTTCTCCAGTGCCGAACGTACGTGTGCGGCGAACTCGGCCGGCCCCTGCCGCAGCAGCCCTGCCAGGGCGGGGGCGTCCAGCCCCGTGCTACCGCCGATCCTGCCCAGCAGCTCGTCCACCGGGCTCACGCCGGGCACGAACAGCACGATCGCCCACCCCTGCGCTCCCGGCAGCGCGCCCCGGCGGAGCGCCGCCAGGAGCCCGGCCCGCAACAGGGACGACTTGCCCGCTCCCGAGGGGGCGACCACCGTGAGCGGCCCCCGCTCGCCCGGCTGTGCGGCCATCCGGGCGGCCAGCCGGGCGACCAGCACGCCTGCTGTGTGCTCCCGGCCGAAGAACCACCGGGCGTCCTCCGGCTCGTAGGGGCTCAGCCCGCGGTAGGGGCAGACCCCCGCCTCGCGCTCCACCAGCCCGGCCAGCTCGCCGCCGGTCTGCAACGCGCGATCGCATCCGCGCGCGACCCCCGGCGTCAGCTGTTTCTCCCCCGTCTCGACCTTGCTCAGATAACCCTTGCTGTAGTTGGTCAGCCGGGCCAGCTCGTTGAGTGACAGCCCTCGCTCCAGCCGCAGTCGGCGCAGCCTGGCGCCGTGATCGATCACTCACTCACTGTAGTTCTCCCAGGAGAGGCGGCGCCCGCGATTTTTCCCGGCCGGCTCGTGCCGCATTGTCCGGGTTTCCCTGTCGCCTACCGCGCGAGGCGATGGGAAACGCCTTCTCCCGGCCATCCCGCCGGCTCCACGATCGGTGCTGCCCGCCACCGCAACCCGGCGGTGCGGGTCGCTCAACCGATCGAGAGAACAGGAAGAACCATGCACAAGACGATCAGGACCACCGCCCTCGCCCTCGTCGCCGCCGCCGCGCTGCCCCTGGCCGCCGCCGCGCTGCCCCTGGCTGCCGTCCCCGCGCAGGCCGTGGTGGCCGAGGACACCGCTCAGCGGGCGGTCCGGTTCGACTTCCGCGTCCCCGGGGTGAGGATCTTCGCCCGGCCCGACGGGAGGTCGACCCGGCACGGTCTCGGCTATCCCGGCCAGGGCTTCGAGGTGGACGGCTTCGCCGCCGGCACCCCGTACACGTGCGACAACGGCGTGACGACCAGCGACTGGGAGCACGGCAGGAACGTCGCGACAGGGGTCGTCGGCTGGGTGCCCAGCTGCAACACCGTCGCCTGACGTACGGGGACGGTCTCCGGGGGCGGCGGGGCCGCGCCCGGGGACC